>NZ_JBGDOX010000002.1:0-256611 GCF_046558195.1 Salmonella sp. 5800
TGGTGGGTCGTGCAGGATTCGAACCTGCGACCAATTGATTAAAAGTCAACTGCTCTACCAACTGAGCTAACGACCCACTTTTACGTTGCTTTCGAGTTGTTTAATATCCCGTGGCAACGGCGGCATATATTACTGATTTCAGATTTGAGCGCAACAAAAATTTCGACGCAGGGGGCTCAACTGCTTAGGAATCGCACGACGCGACCAGAAAAAAGGCGTTTTCTGGTCGCATGGTACGCATTACATCGCGTTAAGACGCTTTTGCGCCTGTTTCGCGCCATCAGTGCCAGGATATTTGTTAATCACCTGCTGATAAACCGCTTTCGCTTTTGCCGTATCACCTTTGTCCTGCATGATAACGCCAACTTTGTACATCGCGTCCGCAGCCTTCGGCGACTTAGGATAGTTTTTTACTACCGAGGCGAAATAATAGGCGGCATCATCTTTTTTACCCTTGTTGTAATTCAACTGGCCCAGCCAATAATTGGCGTTCGGCTGATAAGTAGAATCAGGGTATTTCTTGATGAAGTTCTGAAACGCCACAATCGCATCATCCTGGCGAGACTTATCCTGCACCAGCGCAATTGCCGCATTGTAATCGGTATTCGCATCGCCACTTTGTACCGGCGCCCCTGAGGTTGCCGTACCGGCATCCGGAGCGGAGGTCGCAGCGGTTGCCGCCCCGCTCTGGTCGCCAGCTGCTGGCTGCGCTGCGCCGCCATTATTTAAGCTCCCCAGCTGCAGCATAATTTGCTTCTGGCGCTCCATCACCTGATTCAGTTGATACTGATTTTCCTGGATTTGGCCGCGCAAAGAATCGATATCGGACTGATTATCGGAGAGCTGCTGCTGAAGTTGGGTTAAAAGCTGGCTGTGAGCGTTAGAGATACGCTCAAGTTGAGTGACGCGGTCTTCGACCGAGCCTGAGCCGACACTACTGATTGGCGCCTGAGCAAAAGCGGCCCAGGGGGCCGCTATGCCAACCAGTAACGACAGACTCAACAGGTGATGTCTGAAGTTACTGCTCATGCAATTCTCTTAGTAAACCAGTACAGCGCGACGGTTCTTAGCGTAAGCCGCTTCGTCGTGGCCCAGTACGGCAGGTTTTTCTTTACCGTAAGAAACGATGGAGATCTGGTCAGCGGAAACACCTTTACCCTGCAGGTACATTTTAACGGCGTTAGCACGACGTTCGCCCAGGGAGATGTTGTATTCAGGCGTACCACGTTCGTCCGCGTGACCTTCTACGGTGACTTTGTAAGACGGGTTGCTACGCAGGAAGTTAGCGTGCGCATCCAGCATTGCCGCGAAGTCAGAACGGATATCGTACTTGTCGAGATCGAAGTAAACGATGTTGTTCTGCTGCAGCTGCTGCATCTGCAGACGCGCTTGCTCTTCAGATGACATGTTGCCGTTGCCGTTAGCGTCCATACCAGTGCCGGCGCCGTTCAGCATGCCGCCTTCGCTACCGTCATTGCTGGCGTTCTTGTTGGAAGAACATGCCGCGATTGCCATAACAGGCAGGGCAATCATCAGGCCCTTCAGCACTTTGTTCAGTTGCATTTCTTTAATTCCTTTAGTAATCAATTAATTATTATCACAGATACGGCGACCAGGCAGGCGATTTCACCTGACCATCAGTTGCCGGAAGACGCGCTTTGAAACGCCCATCTGTAGAAACCAAATTCAGCACAGATCCCATCCCCTGAGAAGAGCTGTAGATTACCATCGTGCCGTTAGGTGCCAGACTTGGCGTTTCATCCAGGAACGTTGACGACAGAACCTGTACGCCACCCGTCACCAGATCTTGTTTGGCAATGTGCTGCTGCCCGTTATTTGAGCTTACCATTACCATAAATTTACCGTCGCTGCTGACATCCGCATCCTGGTTTTGCGAACCTTCCCAGGTAATACGCTGCGCCGCACCGCCGTTAATGTTCATTTTATACACTTGCGGACGTCCAGCCTGGTCAGAAGTAAAGGCCAGAGTCTGGCTGTCCGGGAACCAGGTCGGCTCCGTATTGTTGCTACGCCCGTCCGTTATCTGACGAATCTGACCGGAGGCGAGATCCATAACGTACAGGTTCAGACTTCCGGTTTTCGATAACGCGAACGCCAGTTTCGTCCCATCCGGCGAGAAGGCCGGCGCGCCGTTGTGACGCGGGAAGGACGCAACCTGACGCACTGCGCCGTTTGCCAGCGTCTGGATAACCAGCGCGGAGCGACCGCTTTCAAATGTCACGTAAGCCAGTTTTGAGCCGTCCGGAGACCACGCCGGAGACATCAACGGCTGCGGAGAACGGTGCACTACGAACTGATTGTAGCCATCGTAATCCGACACACGCAGTTCATACGGGAACTGACCGCCGTTAGTCTGTACCACATAGGCGATACGAGTACGGAACGCGCCCTTAATGCCCGTCAGTTTTTCAAAGACTTCGTCACTGGCAGTGTGGCCTGCATAACGCAGCCACTGCTTGTTCACTTTATAAGAGTTTTGCGCCAGTACAGTCCCCGGCGCGCCGCCAGTGTCAACCAGCTGATAAGCAACATTGTAGGAACCGTCCGGATTCGGCGTGACCTGCCCAACGACGACGGCATCAATACCCAGCGCAGACCATGCGGTAGGCTGAACTTCCTGAGCGGTGGCTGGCTGCTGCGGCAGTCGGGACCGGTCTAACGGATTAAATTTACCGCTATTGCGTAAATCTGCCGCCACGATGCCGCCGATATCTTCAGGCGCAGCGCCCGGCCCGGCCCATTTAAAAGGCACAACGCCAATCGGTCGCGCCGAGTCCACCCCCTGGGTGATCTCGATACGGACTTCTGCGTGCAGCACCGCCGCCCACAGCATCAGAAAACCAAATGCTACTCGTAATGCCTGCTTCATCATATCTCCCATACCTGGGCCTGCGACCCACGATAATTTAGCAGAATGTTAACAAACTCAAATACACAAAACCACCAGGACCAGTAACAACTCAACTGCTCCAACTTCCATAAAGAAAAGTATCTACAGTTTAAAGTCTAGTTTGGCATCCTTTATTTTCTCATAAACAGCCTGGCTTGGCGGTTTAGGAATTTTCGCGGTTTTTGCCGCCATTAACGCCGCCTGACAAAGCGCCGGATCGCCGCCCTCAGACGTAATGCTTTTTAATGAGCCATCCGGCGCCAGGCTAATATGCAAGACACATTGTTTGCCCTGATACAGGCTCGCATCATACAGACGGCTCTGAATGGCGACCTGAATCTGTTTCGCGTAGGCGCTGATATCAGCGCCTGTCGTCCCACCGTTAGCGCCCGATGTACCGCTATCTTTCGATGGCTGACCATTCCCTTTCGCGCCGCCGCCGGTTTTCGGCGCATTCTTACCCGAGCTGAGATCGCCAAGCAGATCGTCGACGCCTTCTGCGGCGGCCGCTTTTTCGGCAGCCGCTTTCTTCTTAGCGTCCGCCGCTGCTTTCGCCGCCGCGGCATCCGCTTTCTTCTTCGCCTCCGCCGCCGCTTTCGCCGCCTCGGCATCCGCTTTCTTCTTCGCCTCCGCCGCCGCTTTCGCCGCTTCGGCCTCCGCTTTCTTCTTCGCCTCCGCCGCTGCTTTCGCCGCTTCGGCCTCTGCTTTCTTCTTCGCGTCCGCCGCCGCTTTCGCCGCTTCGGCTTCCGCTTTCTTCTTCGCGTCCGCTGCCGCTTTTACCGCCTCGGCCTCTGCTTTCTTCTTCGCGTCCGCCGCCGCTTTCGCCGCCTCGGCCTCCGCTTTTTTCTTCGCGTCCGCCGCCGCTTTCGCCGCTTCTTCGGCCTGTTGCTGCTGCTGTTGCGCCAGTTTTGCCGCTTCTTCAGCCTGCTTTTGCTGCTCCTGAGCCGCTAAACGTTCTTTCTCAAGTTGTTTCAACCGCTCCTGTTCGGCAGCCTGCTTCTGCTGCAGCTCCTCTGCTTGCTGCTGTTGCAGCTTTTTACGCTCTTCTTCCGCGCGTCTGGCGCTGGCCTGTTGATCCTGCTGACGGTTGTACTGCTGCACAACGGCGCCAGGATCGACCATCACCGCGTCGATAGCGGAACCACCGCCGCCGCCGGCAGAAGCCTCTATATGCTCATCAAACGAACTCCAGATCAGCACTGCAAATAAGATGATATGCAGCACGGCTGAAATAATTATCGCCCGTTTGAGCTTGTCGTTTTGTTCGGTTGCCTTTGACACTCTCGGTTCCCAAAAAACTGTTCGCCTGTTACTCGCCGTCTTTCAAGCCAACGGGACGCAGACTTCAGATTGGCTGCGTCATTAAGCCAACCGATTTTACGCCCGCGCTGTGTAACAAGTTCAGCGCTTTAATTATTTCATCGTACGGCACCTCTTTCGCGCCGCCGATTAAAAAGACTGTTTTCGGATTAGCCTGCAGATGACGCTTTACTTCTGCGATCACCTGTTCAGACGGCAGTTGATCCATTCGATCTTTATCAACCACTACGCTGTATTGCCCTACTCCGGAAACCTCAATAATGACCGGTGGATCGTCGTTACTACTGACCGCCTGCGACTGATTCGCCTCCGGTAAGTCGACTTCCACGCTCTGGGTAATGATCGGCGCGGTTGCCATAAAGATCAGCAGCAGCACCAACAGTACGTCGAGTAGCGGTACGATATTGATTTCGGACTTAAGTTCGCGACGACCTCGTCCACGCGTTCTGGCCATGGCTTACCCCTTGTTGCTTTCGCTTACGGTAAACGCCTGGCGGTGCAGAATCGCGGTGAACTCTTCCATAAAGTTGTCGTAATTCAGTTCCAGCTTGTTCACGCGCTGATTCAGTCGGTTGTAAGCCATAACCGCAGGGATAGCGGCAAACAGACCAATCGCCGTGGCAATCAATGCTTCGGCAATACCCGGCGCAACCATTTGCAGAGTCGCCTGTTTCACCGCGCCCAGGGCGATAAACGCATGCATAATCCCCCATACGGTGCCAAACAGACCGATATAAGGACTGATAGAGCCTACCGTGCCAAGAAACGGGATATGCGTTTCCAGCGTTTCCAGCTCTCGGTTCATGGAGATGCGCATCGCACGCGACGCCCCCTCTACCACTGCCTCCGGCGCATGGCTGTTGGCGCGATGGAGCCGGACAAACTCTTTGAACCCGCTATAAAAGATTTGTTCCGAGCCCGACAGACTATCGCGTCTCCCCTGGCTTTCCTGGTACAGACGCGATAGTTCGATTCCGGACCAGAATTTATCTTCAAACGCTTCCGCCTCACGCGCAGCGGCGTTCAGGATACGCGTTCGCTGGATAATGATGGCCCAGGATGCTATTGAAAAACCAATCAAAATCAACATGATAAGTTTAACCAGAAGGCTTGCCTTCAGGAACAAATCAAGGATATTCATGTCAGTCACTGCTTAAACTCCGCGACAATAGACTTAGGAAGCGCACGAGGCTTCATTTTGAGTGGATCAACGCAAACAATCAGAACCTCTGCTTCATTTAGCAGCGTGTTCTCTGCGTTGACAATGCGTTGCGTGAAAACCAAAGCGGTGCCACGCATTGACGTAATTTCTGTTTGAACTTCAAGCATATCGTCGAGCCGCGCAGGCGCATAGTATTCCAGCGTCATCTTGCGCACCACAAAGGCGACCCGCTCCGCCAGCAGCACCTGTTGGCTGAAGTGATGGTGACGCAGCATCTCCGTGCGCGCTCTTTCATAAAAAGCGACATAGCTGGCGTGATAAACCACACCGCCGGCGTCCGTGTCTTCGTAATAAACTCGAATTGGCCATCGAAACATATACTTATTCATCCCTGCAGCCTCTTTGTTGGCGTCATCCGCTTGCCGCCGTAATGCCTCAAGAATGCCGTTGTATATCGCCTTGTATTCACTTTACATCCCGGTAATGCAACAAAAGTAGAGCTTTTAAACGTTGCTACTATACGCGTGGGAATGAGGCTTGGGAATGGGGGGAAGTTAAGGGAGAGTAAAAATATATGGGCTTATGCAAGCCCCTATATTTTTAAGGAGGTTTCTTATTCACAAGAAGAAGAAAATCAGGCCGACGATAAGGACGATATCCGCAAGGAGCGGACAAAAAATCCCTTGCCAGTGTACGGATTCAGGGCGAAAACCCACACCGTGGATTATGCCTGCGCAAACCGCCCACATCAGCAATAATCCGTGCCAGATTTCAAGCGTGCTGGTCCTGGCGGCAAACCGTGACGGGTCCCAGAACATACATCCTGCCAGCACTATCGCCATCACGAAGGAAAGCGCCCTTAAGGGGCGCTTGTCCATTACCGCATACAGTTTTGCGATAATATGGGTCATTAGCTTTCTTCTTGACCGGTTTTACCCGCTTCAACGTGCTCAAGCGCCAGGGCGGTAATGATCCCGAATGCACAGGCAAGAAGCGTTCCCAGAATCCATGCGAAATACCACATTTTAAGCTCCTTACTTAGTACAGAGAGTGGGTGTTGCTTTCAATATGTTCTTTAGTGATACGACCGAACATTTTCCAGTAACACCAGCTGGTGTAGATCAGAATGATCGGTACGAACACCGCCGCAACCCAGGTCATCAGGTTCAGCGTCATCTGGCTGGATGTCGCATCCCACATGGTCAGGCTGGCATTCATCATCGTGCTGGACGGCATCACAAACGGGAACATAGCGATACCCGCCGTCAGAATAATGCAGGCCAGGGTCAGCGAAGAGAACAGGAATGCCCACGCGCCTTTCTCCATACGGGAAGTCAGGATAGTCAGCAGCGGCAGAACCACGCCCAGAGCTGGAACCAACCACAGGATCGGAGCATTATTAAAGTTCACCAGCCAGGCGCCAGCTTCACGCGCCACTTCTTTAGTCAGCGGGTTAGAGGCGGCATGATGATCAATCGCGGATGTCACGACATAACCATCAATACCATACATTACCCAAACGCCCGCCAGCGCAAAGCACACTAATGTCACCAACGCCGCAATCTGCGAAGTGGCGCGCGCGCGCAGGTGCAGTTC
Source organism: Salmonella sp. 5800 (assembly GCF_046558195.1). NCBI lineage: Bacteria > Pseudomonadati > Pseudomonadota > Gammaproteobacteria > Enterobacterales > Enterobacteriaceae > Salmonella > Salmonella sp. 5800. The sequence goes on from NZ_JBGDOX010000002.1 coordinate 6,990, forward strand.
GCCAACGGTACGCATTTGCAGGTAAGTCGCCCCCTGCGTGATGATCATCCCTACGCTTACGATACCCGCCAGCAGACCAAACGGGTTCAACAACTGGAAGAAGTTACCGGTGTAGTACAGACGCAGATACTCATCCACGTGGAACGGTACGCCCTGCAACAGGTTGCCAAAGGCCACGCCAATCACCAGCGGCGGCACAAAGCTACCGATGAACACGCCCCAGTCCCACATGTTGCGCCAGCGCGGGTCTTCAATCTTAGAACGGTAATCAAAACCGACCGGACGGAAGAACAAAGACGCCAGCACCAGGATCATCGCCACATAGAAACCGGAGAACGCCGCGGCGTAAACCATCGGCCAGGCAGCAAACAACGCGCCGCCCGCAGTGATCAACCACACCTGGTTACCGTCCCAGTGCGGGGCGATAGAGTTAATCATAATTCGACGTTCGGTGTCGTTACGACCGAGGAAACGGGTGAGCATCCCCACCCCCATGTCGAACCCATCGGTGACAGCGAAACCAATTAGCAAAATGCCAACCAGCAGCCACCAGATAAAACGTAGTACTTCATAATCGATCATTTGACGACTCCTGTCTTAGCGTGCCGGCTGAGAAGTCACGGTGGACTGCTCAAAGTGATAGCGACCGGTTTTCAGGCTGCTTGGGCCAAGGCGTGCAAATTTGAACATCAGGAACAATTCTGCCACCAGGAACAGGGTATACAGGCCGCAAATCAGGAACATGGAGAACAGCAGATCGCCTACGGTCAGCGATGAGTTCGCCACGGCTGTCGGCAACACTTCGCCGATCGCCCACGGCTGACGACCATACTCGGCGACGAACCAACCTGCTTCAACCGCAATCCACGGCAGTGGAATACCGTACAGCGCCGCGCGCAACAGCCATTTTTTCTCACCGATGCGGTTACGAATCACGCTCCAGAAGGAAAGTGCGATGATCGCCAGCAGCAGGAAGCCGCACGCCACCATGATACGGAAAGCGAAGTACAGCGGCGCAACGCGAGGAATGGAATCTTTCGTCGCTTGCTGGATCTGCGCTTCGGTCGCGTCAGTCACATTAGGCGTATAGCGTTTCAGCAGCAGGCCGTAACCGAGATCTTTCTTCATGCTGTTGAACTGGTCGCGAACGGCCTGGTCGGTAGAACCGGCGCGCAGCTGTTCCAGCAGTTCATAGGCTTTCATCCCGTTACGGATACGCTCTTCATGCTGAACCATGAGATCTTTCAGGCCAATAACCGGCGTGTCCACGGAACGCGTAGCGATAATACCGAGCGCATAAGGGATCTGAATCGCCAGATGGTTTTCCTGTTTGTCCTGGTCAGGAATACCGAACAGGGTAAAGGAGGCCGGAGCAGGTTGCGTTTCCCATTCGGCTTCAATCGCAGCGAGCTTGGTTTTCTGCACGTCGCCCATTTCGTAACCGGATTCGTCGCCGAGTACGATAACGGACAGTACGGCAGCCATACCGAAGCTGGCGGCAATAGCAAAGGAGCGTTTAGCAAAGGCGAAGTCACGACCTTTCAGCATGTAGTAAGCGCTGATACCGAGGATGAACATCGCGCCGGTGACATAGCCGGACGCCACAGTGTGAACAAATTTCACCTGTGCTACCGGGTTCAGCACCAGTTCAGAGAAGCTCACCATTTCCATACGCATGGTTTCGAAATTGAAATCCGCAGCGATTGGGTTTTGCATCCAGCCGTTCGCTACCAGAATCCACAACGCGGAGAGGTTGGACCCCAGAGCCACCAGCCAGGTGACGCACATATGCTGAACTTTACTCAGACGATCCCAGCCGAAGAAGAACAGACCTACAAAGGTGGATTCGAGGAAGAAGGCCATCAAACCTTCGATGGCCAGCGGCGCACCGAAGATGTCCCCAACATAGTGGGAGTAGTACGACCAGTTTGTCCCGAACTGGAACTCCATGGTCAAACCGGTAGCCACACCCAGAGCAAAGTTGATACCAAACAACTTGCCCCAGAACTTGGTCATATCTTTATAAATCTGTTTGCCGGAAAGGACGTATACCGTTTCCATAATGGCCAGCAGGAACGCCATACCGAGCGTTAGCGGCACAAACAGGAAGTGGTACATCGCGGTCAAGGCAAACTGTAAGCGCGACAGTTCGACTATATCTAACATCATGACTCCTTGCTCATCGCATGAAGACTCCGAGAGTGAACCCCGTTAGAAAGGGTCACACGCATGCCCCAATACAAATTTATTTGCGGCCTCTCATCGTACTATCCCCTCGGGAAGGAAACAGTAATGATGAAAAGTTACAAACATGTTAATAAAAAACCCAAATTGATCCCGCAAATATATTACGCCGTAAAACCCTTACAATAAACAGGTTTTTAGTGGGTCAGATTTGCTTTTTTCGACAACGATCAATTTATGGCTAATCTATCGCTTTTCAGGGAATTTGATCACGGACAATTTAACCAGTTTTGATGCTCTTTTCCAACATTTAAATATTGATTAAAATCAATTTTTGAAGTTAATGTTAATAATGTTTATTCATTGAACGCATGGTGAATTTTTTGTTAACTTTTTGTTTTTGCAAAGAGTAATTTCAAACTCCCTGTAAAAAGAGGCTTATTCGGTAAGGCTAAACATTTTGTGCGTTTTTTACTGCCCCGCATCCCGTAAAAAACATTGCACATTGATGTTCAATTATTGCTAAATAGCTCACAGATTTTTTCTGTAGGTTATCAACACTTATTATTTTATACATTTAATCTATTTTTATTTTACTTATAATTAACACCGCAAAGAAACTATCTCATTGTACACGCGCCATCATCCCACCGGGATTACCCTGCCCCAACTTCCCTTTCCCGCCGACTAACGGCCAGTATCATCTTGCCAGGTTATCGCCTTAATTATCGCTAATAAGCTTTCCAGATAGCCAGAAACAAACATTTTATTCGCTACTTTTTCTTTATTTCAATAACACCGTATTTGCCTCTCTATAATTATTATAGTGAAGATTCTGTTATCACCTTCACAGATTTACTCTTAATTTCTACGTCACTCATAGTGATAATTCTGTTTATTCGCAGCCATAAATACCCTTTAAACATGATTAATCACGAACGAATAGTGTCAATAAGTTCTTAATAATTTTTAAAGTTAACCTCTTTTAACCAGCAAAAGTTCATATGATTTATTAAACGATATCTTTAATACTTCAGGGAAATAATGCTGGTACTCTTATGATTAAAATAGCTGTTTTATTCTGCCATTAAACAAGCAGTCTGTGTAAGCGCGATACATCTGAGGAGACGTGTAGTTCGCGCTCAGGCAAACATGCGCGGCCACAGAGTCAAGCGTCAATTTACTATAGAGGTTAGCGTCAACATAGTGTAATGCTGCAATGCGTTTTTTTCATGGCGGAAAGCGCATAATCCGTCTCCAGTGAGGTCGGCAGGTCTTTCACTAAGACAGCATCTGTATTTGCTGCAAAAGAGTTAACCGGCAAACTGAGTAAATTTACTGCCGCTGCCAGACGGTTATTATCAATTATTTTCAGACTCCACCATGTTTTTTTAATGAGTCATCATTTTCCTATAGCTCAATATTTACAAAGCCAATAATTTTATATCCCGGATGCTTCACCCGTACTTTGCCACAAACAATAAAACCATAAAAAAGGCCACCGTAAAGGTGGCCAACCATGTCGAAAACGGACATTTATCTGTCCCCGCAGGAACAGCGAGTTTTATTTTATAATTGCTTTCAGCGCTTCGCCGATATCGGCCAGGCTGCGAACGGTTTTCACGCCCGCGGCTTCCAGCGCGGCGAATTTTTCATCCGCAGTGCCTTTACCACCGGCAATGATGGCGCCAGCGTGGCCCATACGTTTGCCTTTCGGCGCGGTAACGCCCGCGATATAGCCAACAACCGGCTTGGTCACGTGGTCTTTAATATAAGCAGCCGCTTCTTCTTCTGCGCTACCGCCGATCTCGCCGATCATCACGATCGCTTCAGTCTGCGAATCTTCCTGGAACAGTTTCAGGATGTCGATGAAGTTAGAGCCCGGAATCGGGTCACCGCCGATACCCACGCAGGTGGACTGGCCGAAACCGTAGTCGGTGGTCTGCTTAACCGCTTCGTAGGTCAGCGTGCCGGAACGGGAAACGATACCCACTTTACCCGGCTTATGAATGTGACCCGGCATGATGCCGATTTTGCATTCGCCCGGGGTGATCACACCTGGGCAGTTCGGGCCGATCATGCGTACGCCCGCTTCGTCCAGCTTCACTTTCACGGTCAGCATATCCAGCGTCGGAATACCTTCGGTGATGGTGATAATCAGTTTGATGCCTGCGTCGATCGCTTCCAGAATGGAGTCTTTGCAGAACGGCGCCGGCACGTAGATAACGGATGCGGTCGCACCGGTAGCTTCTACCGCTTCGCGCACGGTGTTGAACACCGGCAGACCCAGATGCGTGGTGCCGCCTTTGCCCGGCGTTACGCCGCCGACCATTTGCGTACCGTAAGCAATCGCCTGTTCGGAGTGGAAAGTCCCCTGGCTACCGGTGAAGCCCTGGCAGATAACCTTGGTATCTTTATTAATTAAAACGGACATTATTTCCCCTCCACTGCGGCAACAACCTGCTGAGCTGCATCCGTCAGACTTTTCGCTGCAATAATATTCAGGCCACTGTCAGCCAGTTTCTTCGCGCCGAGTTCGGCGTTGTTGCCTTCCAGACGCACCACCACCGGAACGTTCACGCCCACTTCTTCCACCGCGCCGATGATACCGTCGGCAATCAGGTCACAACGGACGATACCGCCGAAGATGTTAACCAGAACCGCTTTCACGTTGTCATCCGAGAGGATGATTTTAAACGCTTCGGTGACGCGCTCTTTGGTTGCGCCGCCGCCCACGTCAAGGAAGTTAGCCGGTTCGCCGCCATGCAGCTTAACGATGTCCATGGTGCCCATCGCCAGGCCCGCGCCGTTCACCATGCAACCGATGTTGCCGTCCAGCGCGACGTAGTTCAGTTCCCACTGCGCCGCCTGCGCTTCACGCGGATCTTCCTGAGACTGGTCACGCATTTCACGCAGATCCGGCTGGCGGAACAGCGCGTTGCCGTCAGCGCCCAGCTTGCCGTCGAGGCAAATCAGATCGCCCTGCTTAGTGATCACCAGCGGATTAATTTCGATTAGCGCCAGGTCGCGCTCAAGGAAAATGGTTGCCAGGCCCATAAAGATTTTGGTGAACTGCTGCACCAGTTTACCTTCCAGACCCAATTTGAACGCCAGTTCCCGTCCCTGATACGGCATCGGGCCGGTCAGCGGATCGAGCGCGACTTTATGGATCAGATGCGGGGTTTCCTCCGCAACTTTTTCGATCTCTACGCCACCTTCGGTAGACGCCATAAAGACCACGCGACGAGAACTACGGTCAACCACCGCGCCGAGGTACAGTTCTTTGCCGATGTCGGTCGCCGCTTCAACCAGAATCTGGTTTACCGGTTGGCCATTAGCGTCTGTTTGATAGGTCACCAGACGTTTGCCCAGCCAGTTTTCCGCGAAGGCGCGAATCTCTTCTTTGCTTTTTACTACCTTCACACCGCCCGCTTTGCCGCGGCCGCCAGCGTGAACCTGACATTTCACTACCCACGGGCCGGCACCGATTTTAGACGCGGCTTCTTCGGCTTCACGCGGAGTAGTACAGGCATAACCCACCGGCGCCGGTAAGCCATAGCGGGCAAAAAGTTGTTTTGCCTGATATTCATGTAAGTTCATGTGTTCTGTCCATCCTTCAGGTAATCGTTATCTTTAGACCTGTAGGCCTGAAAGCTGCGCGCCATCAGGCATTACACCATCGCCGGATGGCGGCGTGAACGCCTTATCCGGCCTACAGGTAGCAGGTGATGCTCTTGCTGACTACACGTCCAACAGCAGACGGGTCGGATCTTCCAGCAACTCTTTGATGGTGACCAGGAAGCCCACGGATTCACGACCATCGATCAGGCGATGATCGTAAGAGAGCGCCAGGTACATCATCGGCAGGATTTCCACCTTGCCATCCACCGCCATCGGCCTGTCTTTAATAGCATGCATTCCCAGAATCGCGCTCTGCGGCGGGTTGATGATCGGGGTAGACATCAGCGAACCGAATACGCCGCCGTTGGTAATGGTAAAGTTACCACCGGTCAGGTCTTCTACGGTCAGCTTGCCGTCGCGGCCTTTGACAGCCAGTTCTTTAATTTTTTTCTCGATGTCAGCCATGCCCAGCGTATCCACGTCACGCAGAACCGGGGTTACCAGGCCGCGCGGCGTAGACACCGCCATGCTCACATCAAAGTAGTTGTGGTACACCACGTCATCGCCGTCGATAGAGGCGTTCACTTCCGGATAACGCTTCAGCGCTTCCACTACCGCTTTCACGTAGAAGGACATAAAGCCCAGGCGGATACCATGACGTTTTTCAAACACTTCGCCATACTGCTTACGCAAATCCATAATCGGCTTCATGTTGACTTCATTGAAGGTCGTCAGCATGGCGGTGGAATTTTTCGCTTCCAGCAGACGCTCGGCCACGCGCTTACGCAGGCGGGTCATTGGCACGCGTTTTTCGCCGCGCGCGCCCAGAGCGGGTTGTGCTGCAGGTTCAACAGCGGGTGCTTTAGACTCGCCTTTCGCCAGATGTTTTTCCACATCTTCACGGGTCAGACGCCCACCCACACCAGTGCCTTTAATGGCGCTGGCTTCCAGATTGTGTTCAGCCAGCAGGCGACGGATCGCCGGGCTGAGCGCATCGTTGTTTTGTTCTTCCAGCGACGCCTGCTGGCGCTGTGCCGGCGTAGACGCTTTCTCTTCAGATTTCGCGCTGGTCTCTTTACCCGCGCTGTTGCCTTCACGCAGGCGACCCAGGATCTGGCGAGAGGTGACAGTCGTCCCCTCTTCTTCCAGAACCGCATCCAGAATGCCGTCCGCTGATGCCGGTACTTCCAGTACCACTTTGTCAGTTTCGATTTCTACCAGCACTTCGTCACGAACAACCGCATCGCCCGGTTTTTTATGCCAGGTGGCGACGGTCGCGTCCGCTACGGACTCAGGCAGGTCGGGAACAAGAATATCTACGCTACTCATTATTTATCCTTTATTTAATCGACGTTCAGCGCGTCATTAACCAGATCTTGTTGCTGTTTCTGGTGAACGGACATATACCCTACCGCCGGAGAGGCGGAGGCCGGGCGACCTGCATAACGCAGAGCGGCCCCAAACGGAATCACTTCACGGAAATGATGCTGGCTGCAGTACCATGCGCCCTGGTTGAGCGGCTCTTCCTGGCACCAGACAAAATCATGGACGTGAGCGTATGGTTGCAGCGCTTCCTGCACCGCTTTATGCGGGAACGGATAGAGCTGTTCGATGCGCACGATAGCGACATCTTTCTGGTCGTTTTTGCGACGTTGTTCCAGCAGGTCGTAATAAACCTTACCAGAACACATTACCACGCGTTTTACGGCTTTAGGGTCCAGCTCGTCAATTTCGCCAATGGCCGGCTGGAAGGAACCGTTCGCCAGTTCATCAAGCGTGGAAACCGCCAGCGGGTGACGCAGCAACGATTTCGGCGACATCACCACCAGCGGACGACGCATCCCGCGCAGCGCCTGACGGCGCAGCATATGGTAGACCTGCGCCGGGGTGGACGGCACGCAAACCTGCATATTCTGCTCGGCGCAAAGTTGCAGATAACGTTCCAGACGCGCGGAGGAGTGCTCCGGGCCCTGCCCTTCATAGCCATGCGGCAACAGCATCACCAGACCGCACATCCGGCCCCATTTCTGCTCGCCGGAGGAGATGAACTGGTCAATCACTACCTGCGCGCCGTTGGCAAAATCGCCAAACTGCGCTTCCCAGATAGTCAGGGTACGTGGTTCCGCCGTGGCATAACCGTATTCAAAAGCCAGTACCGCTTCTTCAGACAGCACGGAGTCCCAGACTTTAAACTGTCCCTGACCGCTGTGAATATGCTGCAACGGCGTATACGTTGAGCCATTCGTCTGGTTGTGGATCACCGCATGACGATGGAAGAAGGTGCCGCGACCGGAGTCTTCCCCGGACAGGCGCACCGGAATGCCTTCATCGACCAGCGTGGCGTAAGCCAGATTTTCCGCGCCGCCCCAGTCAAACAATTTCTCGCCTGCCGCCATTGCCTGACGGTCGCCATAAATTTTCGCCACGCGAGACTGCATTTCAATGGCTTCCGGCACGGTGCTGATACGTTTTGCCAGCTCCTGCAGGCGCTTCATTTCTACCTTGTTCGGGTATGCTTCATCCCATTCGTGGTTTAGATACGGCGACCAGGTGAACGAGTGCATATTCATTGGACGCCACTCTTTCACCACGCATTCGCCTGCATCCAGCGCATCGCGATAGAGGTTGACCATTTCAGTAGCATCTTCCAGCGTTGCGACCTTATCAGCTTCCAGTTTGTCGGCGTAGATTTTACGCGGCGTCGGATGCTTTTTGATTTTCTGGTACATCAGCGGCTGGGTTGCGCTTGGCTCGTCGGCTTCGTTGTGGCCGTGACGGCGGTAGCACACCAGATCGATGAACACATCGCGTTTAAAGGTATTACGGAAGTCCAGCGCCAGACGGGTCACAAAAGCGACGGCTTCCGGATCGTCCGCATTGACGTGGAAAATCGGCGCCTGGACCATTTTACCGATATCGGTGCAGTAAGGCGTTGAACGCGCATCCAGTGGGTTAGAGGTGGTGAAGCCCACCTGGTTGTTGATAACGATACGTACCGTACCGCCCACTTCGTAACCGCGCGCTTTCGACATGTTCAGAGTTTCCTGAACCACGCCCTGGCCGGTCACCGCGGCGTCGCCGTGAATAGTGATCGGCAACACTTTGTTGCTGCTCGGTTCGTCCAGTCGGTCCAGACGGGCACGCACGGAGCCCATCACCACCGGGCTCACAATTTCCAGATGCGATGGGTTAAACGCCAGCGCCAGGTGAACCAGACCGCCTTCGGTTTCGATATCTGACGAGAAGCCCATGTGATACTTCACGTCGCCGGTACCCAGATGTTCTTTATGCTTACCGGCAAACTCGTCGAACAGATCCTGCGGTTTTTTACCCAGTACGTTGATCAGCACGTTCAGGCGACCGCGGTGCGCCATCCCCAGCACCACTTCGCGAGTGCCGCTGTTACCCGCATGGCGAACCATCTCTTTCAGCATGGGTATCAGCGCATCTCCCCCCTCGAGCGAGAAACGTTTCGCACCCGGGAATTTGGCGCCCAGATAACGTTCCAGCCCTTCAGCGGCGGTCAGTTCGTTCAGGAAACGTTTTTTCTCGTCAGCGCTAAAGGCCGCACGACCGGATTCGATGCGCTGTTGGATCCAGCGTTTCTCTTCGGTGCTGGTGATGTGCATATACTCAGCGCCAATCGGGCCGCAGTAGGTCTGTTTGAGCGCGTCGAGCAGCTCGCCCAGCTTCATCGTCTCTTTGCCGCTGGCAAAGGAGCCGACATTGAAGGTTTCCTGGAAATCGGCCTCGGTCAAATCATGGAAAGAAGGATCGAGATCCGCCACGCGTTCTTGTTTCCACAGTCCCAGCGGATCGAGGTTTGCATGCTGATGACCACGGAAACGATAAGCGTTGATAAGCTGCAGGACTTTAACCTGCTTCACATTGGTGTCAGGGTCGGAAATCGTAGAAGAGTGACGTGAGCCAGCCAACGCCTGCCGCCGGAAATATTCACGTGTTTTTGAATGGAGTTGATCCGGTTTGACTCCGGTACCAGGTAACTGCTGGAACGTCAAACGCCAGTTAGCGTCTACCGAGTCAGGATCGGTTAAGAAGTCTTCATAGAGCTGTTCTATCCAGCTCTGATTCGAACCAGAGAGGTAAGAAGAGTCCAACCAGGCTTTCAAAGCGCTGTTCTGCATCGTGATCCCTTAAGCATCTTTTCTGCTTATTTAATACTCTAAATAGGTCACGTTTCAGGAAGGCGGCAAGCTTGCGAATCCCTGGGAGCTTACATCCAGTAAGTGACCGGGGTGAGCAAGTGCAGCCAACGCACATGCAACGTGAACTATGACGAGTATTTCGCCGTGGATACTAACCACGCATACGCTGTATGCGTGCCGGGGTTCACTTGTTGCGGACTGTCGTGTCATCTGCGTCCGCTAAGGAACCTTTAAAAACTGTCTAATAATCTTCGCTGTTCAGGCTACGACTGCGTTGCGGCCTTCGCTCACTCCAGTCACATAGTTAACTATGCTCCCGAAGATTCGTTCAGACCGCGCCTTGTCTCGCTCTGAACATCTCGATTATTACTAATCATATGGCAGTTTTTAGAGGTTTCCTGCACTTCTATTGCCCGATGGCGCCTGGCTTATCAGGCCTACAGAATACGTAACCCGTAGGCCGGATAAGACGGTACGTCGCCATCCGGCAACCACTACAACTACTTATGCGCTACGCTGCAACAGCATCGACTTAATATGGCCGATAGCGCGCGTCGGGTTTAGTCCCTTAGGACATACACTGACGCAGTTCATAATGCTGTGACAGCGGAATACGCTGAATGCATCGCTCATCCCTTCCAGACGACTATCGGTCTCGGTATCACGACTATCGATCAGGAATCGATACGCCGCGAGCAGACCCGCCGGACCGATAAACTTATCCGGGTTCCACCAGAATGACGGACAGGATGTTGAGCAACAGGCGCAAAGAATACATTCATACAGCCCATCGAGTTTTTCACGCTGCTCCGGCATCTGCAGATGCTCACGAGCCGGTGGATTTTGCCCATTATTCAATAAGTAAGGCTTAATCTTCTCATATTGTGCGTAGAATTGCCCCATGTCTACCACCAAATCGCGGATCACCGGCAAACCGGGCAGCGGGCGAATCACAATCTTCTTACCCGGCTGAGTCAGCGCCGAAATAGGGGTAATACAGGCCAGACCATTCTTACCGTTCATATTCAAACCATCAGAACCGCACACACCTTCGCGGCAGGAACGGCGGAAAGAAAGGCTGGGATCTTTTTCTTTAAGCTGGATTAACGCATCCAGCAGCATCATGTCGCGCCCTTCTTCGCCTTCCAGGGTGTAATCCTGCATACGCGGAGCGTTATCGACATCCGGGTTATAACGATAAATCGAAAATTCGAGTTTCATCATCCTGTCTCCGCAATTAATAAGTACGAATCTTCGGCGGGAACGCCGGACGCAGTTTCGGTTCCATATTGACGCTTCGGCGCGTCATGGATTCCGTTTGCGGCTGATACAGGGTATGACACAACCAGTTGGCATCATCACGCTCCGGGAAATCGAAGCGGCTATGCGCGCCGCGGCTTTCCGTCCGGAAGTTGGCTGATACGGCAGTGGCGTAGGCAGTTTCCATCAGGTTATCCAGCTCCAGACACTCAACACGCTGGGTATTAAACTCGCTGGACGTGTCATCCAGACGGGCGTTTTTCAGACGCTCGCGGATCACTTTCAACTGCTCAAGCCCTTTCGCCATCGCGTCGCCTTCACGGAATACGGAGAAGTTATGCTGCATACACTCCTGCAACGCTTTGCGGATAGCCACCGGATCTTCGCCATTGCGGTTATTGTTCCAGCGATTCAGGCGCTCCAGAGAACCTTCAACGTCAGACTCGCTGGCGTCGCGCAGCACGCCCTGCTCGGCGATGGATTCCTGTAAATGCAGCCCCGCCGCGCGGCCAAAGACCACCAGATCCAGCAGTGAGTTACCGCCCAGACGGTTGGCGCCGTGAACCGATACACAGGCGATTTCGCCTACCGCAAACAGCCCCGGAATGACCACGTCTTCGCCCTGCTCGTTCACGGTCAGCGCCTGACCGGTCACTTTAGTCGGAATACCGCCCATCATGTAGTGGCAGGTAGGGATAACCGGAATCGGCTCTTTCACCGGGTCAACGTGGGCGAAAGTACGGGACAGCTCCAGGATACCCGGCAGGCGAGATTCCAGCACCTCTTTACCCAGGTGATCCAGTTTCAGTTTAGCGTGCGGCCCCCACGGACCATCGCAGCCGCGGCCTTCACGGATTTCGATCATGATGGAACGCGCCACCACGTCACGACCCGCCAGGTCTTTGGCGTTCGGCGCATAACGCTCCATAAAGCGCTCGCCGTGTTTGTTCAGCAGGTAACCGCCTTCGCCGCGGCAGCCTTCTGTCACCAGCACGCCCGCCCCGGCGATGCCGGTCGGGTGGAACTGCCACATTTCCATGTCCTGCACCGGGACACCGGCACGCAGCGCCATACCGACACCATCACCGGTGTTGATGTGAGCGTTGGTGGTGGACTGGTAGATACGGCCTGCGCCGCCGGTCGCCAGCACCGTCGCGCGGGCTTTGAAGTACACCACTTCACCGGTTTCGATGCACAGTGCGGTACACCCCACCACCGCGCCATCCTGGTTTTTCACCAGATCCAGCGCATACCATTCGGAGAAAATCGTGGTTTGGTTTTTCAAATTCTGTTGATACAGCGTGTGCAGCAAGGCGTGACCGGTACGGTCAGCCGCCGCCGCGGTACGTGCCGCCTGCTCGCCGCCAAAGTTTTTCGACTGGCCGCCGAACGGGCGCTGATAGATACGTCCATCATCAAGACGGGAGAACGGTAGCCCCATGTGCTCCAGTTCCAGAATCGCTTCCGGTCCGGTCTTACACATATATTCGATGGCATCCTGGTCACCAATGTAGTCCGACCCCTTAACGGTGTCGTACATGTGCCATTCCCAGTTATCTTCATGGGTATTGCCGAGCGCCACGGTGATACCGCCCTGCGCGGAAACGGTATGGGAACGGGTCGGGAAGACTTTCGAGAGCAGCGCACAGGTTTGGCCGCTTTGGGAAATTTGCAGCGCCGCGCGCATACCTGCGCCACCGGCACCAATCACAACAGCATCAAATTCTCTGACTGGCAGTTTCATTACACACCCCACACCACAACAAATCCATAGATGACGTAAACCACCAGCGCAACAACGATAACGAGTTGCAGTATCAGACGCACTGCCAGTGGTTTAACGTAGTCGGTTAACACCTGCCACATGCCGATCCAGGCATGAATCAAGATGGAAAAAAGCGCCAGCAGGGTGAAGACTTTGGTGAAGGCCGATGAGAAGAAACCGGTCCAGGCTTCAAAGGTCAGCTCGCCGCTCGTGGCGAAAAAACCCACCATGTAGATGATGTATAACGTCAGAACGATAGCGGTAGCACGGACCAGGATGAAGTCATGTACGCCATTGCGTCCTAATGCGGAGGCGTTGCTTACCATACGAGGACTCCTGCGAGAAGTGAAAGCACGACAGTGATAACAAAAGAGATTTTGGCAGAGCGTTGACCCGCTTCGAATGTTTCTTCCAGATAGCCAAAATCCATTAACATGTGACGAATTCCCACGATGACGTGATACGCCAGCGCGGTAAGGATGCCCCACATGATAAATTTAACGATGAAGCCGTCCATGATATCGGCGGCCTGCTGGAATCCTTCCGGAGAAGAGAGGCTGGTGCCCAGTAGCCACAGTAGTATGCCGACGGCGATGAAAGTAATCACACCGGATACGCGATGGAGAATGGACGCTATCGCTGTGATGGGGAACCGAATCGTTTGTAGATCCAGATTGACAGGTCTTTGTTTTTTCACATTTCTTATCATGAATAACGCCCACATGCTGTTCTTATTATTCCCTTAAGACTTCGGTTACAGAGGTGAATCTACCTGTAGCCAGAAAGACGACGGGATTTCCTTCCTCCGGTCTGCGTGCGGGTCAGACAGCGTCCTTTCTATAACTGCGCGTCATGTAAAACACTGCTTCCAGTAGCTAAAACGACACGTTACAACGCTGGGTGGCTCGGGATTGCAGGGTATTCCGGAGACCTGGCGGCAGTATAGGACGTTCACAAAATCATTACAATTAACCTACATATAGTTTGTCGGGTTTTATCCTGAACAGTGACACAGGTCACGATAACAACATTTTTTTAATTTTCAATCATCTGATTTGACAAACATTAAACAAAATTGTTACAAACGACACCAGAAAAAGCATATAATGCGTAAAAGTTATGGGGTCACTCTTTCACCTGTTAATAAGTTATGCAACAGTACAATGATATTGACCCATTCTTTCAGGACAGTTATTAGTGATAGACAGGTTACATTACTCGGATTGCTACGTTCCTGATTTGCTGCTAATTCGAAATTAATCAAGCCGTTACCTGCAAGCGCCCATTGCTCTGTACCCAGGTCATCCCCTCTTTCACAGAGCGGCGAGCCAAATAACAAACTGGTAACGGTTGATTGATGCATACACAGAATCTTCCCTGCACTAACGACGAGGAAGATGACGTGGAGAAGGCAAGTCTGAGTTCCGGCAGTCTTAAGCAATAAGGCGCTAAGGAGACCGTAAATGGCTGATACAAAGGCAAAAATCACCCTTACTGGTGACGCTGCTATTGAACTGGATGTGCTAAAAGGTACACTCGGTCAAGATGTTATTGATATTCGTAGTCTCGGTTCAAAAGGAGTTTTTACTTTTGACCCTGGTTTCACCTCTACCGCATCCTGCGAATCTAAAATCACCTTCATCGACGGCGACGAAGGCATTTTGTTGCATCGCGGTTTCCCGATTGACCAGCTTGCTACCGATTCCAACTATCTGGAAGTCTGTTACATCCTGCTGTACGGCGAAAAACCGACGCAGGAAGAGTATGACGAGTTCAGAACGACAGTCACCCGCCATACGATGATCCATGAGCAAATCACTCGCCTGTTCCATGCTTTCCGTCGCGACTCACATCCGATGGCGGTAATGTGCGGGATCACTGGCGCGCTGGCGGCGTTCTACCACGACTCGCTGGATGTGAACAATCCGCGCCACCGTGAAATCGCGGCGTTCCGCCTGCTGTCCAAAATGCCGACCATGGCGGCGATGTGTTACAAATATTCCATCGGTCAGCCGTTTGTTTATCCGCGCAACGACCTTTCCTACGCCGGTAACTTCCTGAACATGATGTTCTCCACGCCGTGTGAAACCTATGAAGTGAATCCGGTACTGGAGCGCGCGATGGATCGTATTCTGATCCTGCACGCTGACCATGAGCAGAACGCCTCTACGTCAACGGTACGTACCGCAGGTTCAAGCGGCGCCAACCCGTTCGCCTGCATTGCCGCCGGGATCGCCTCCCTGTGGGGACCCGCGCACGGCGGCGCAAACGAAGCCGCGCTGAAAATGCTGGAAGAAATCAGCTCTGTTAAACACATTCCGGAATTTGTTCGTCGTGCGAAAGACAAGAATGATTCTTTCCGCCTGATGGGCTTCGGTCACCGTGTTTACAAAAACTACGATCCGCGCGCCACCGTGATGCGTGAAACCTGCCACGAAGTGCTGAAAGAGCTGGGCACCAAAGATGATCTGCTGGAAGTGGCGATGGAGCTTGAGCACATTGCGCTGAACGACCCGTACTTCATCGAGAAGAAACTGTACCCGAACGTAGACTTCTACTCCGGCATCATTCTGAAAGCGATGGGCATTCCGTCCTCCATGTTCACCGTGATCTTCGCCATGGCGCGTACCGTTGGCTGGATTGCACACTGGAATGAAATGCACACTGACGGCATGAAAATCGCCCGTCCTCGTCAGCTGTATACCGGCTACGATAAACGCGACTTTAAATCGGCGCTGAAGCGTTAATTGACAACCGGATGGCGACGCAACCCTCGCCATCCGGTAAATTTTCCCTTTTTTCTTATCCTCATTATTTTATTCTTACCCCGTTACTCTCTATGATTAATTAAGGTTTCGCTAAATATCATTCAGGGAGCATGGAATGCCGATTCTGCAGTGGTTTTTGTTATTCCTGTTATCGCTGCTCATTTCCCTTATTTTTCTCTATCTGCACCTTCCGGCGGCGATGCTGCTCGGTCCAATGATTGCGGGTATCGTGTTGAGTTTGCGAGGTAGTACGCTACAACTTCCGCGCGGTATTTTTCTCGCCGCGCAGGCGATTCTCGGCTGTATGATCGCCCAAAATCTAACCGGTTCGATATTGACCACCCTCGCCCTCTACTGGCCGGTCGTGCTTTTAGTGTTGCTGGTGACGCTGCTTTCCAGCGCGATAGTCGGCTGGCTGCTGGTACGCTACAGCTCGCTGCCCGGCAACACCGGCGCATGGGGGTCTTCGCCGGGCGGCGCGGCGGCAATGGTAGCGATGGCGCAAGATTACGGGGCGGATATCCGCCTGGTGGCGTTTATGCAGTATCTACGGGTACTGTTTGTGGCTGGCGCGGCGGTGCTAGTGACACGCCTGATACTCGGCGACAGCGCGGCAACGGTCAGCCAACAGGTGGTCTGGTTTCCGCCGCTTAGCGGTAATGTATTGACGACGCTGTTATTAGCGATCGTGGCGGGCATTGCCGGTCGCCTGATGCGTATCCCTTCCGGCACGATGCTGCTCCCCATGTTGGCAGGCGCGCTTCTCCATTCGCAAGGCATCATTGAGATTGAATTACCCGAATGGCTGCTGGCCGTGGCGTATATGGCGATAGGCTGGCGTATTGGGCTGGGTTTTGACAGACAGGTGTTTTTTATGGCGCTGCGGCCATTGCCGCAAATCTTATTGTCAATTTTCGCGCTGATGGCGATTTGCGCCGCGATGGCGTGGGGAATGGCTTACTACATGCAGATTGATTTTATGACGGCTTATCTCGCCACCAGTCCCGGTGGTCTGGATACGGTTGCCGCGATCGCGGCAGGAAGCAGTGCCGATATGGCGCTCATCATGGCAATGCAAACCCTACGGCTGTTCAGCATTCTGTTAACTGGGCCAGCAGTGGCCCGTTTTATATCAACCTATGCGCCCAGACAACCTTTGTAGGACTGATAAGCGTCGCGCCATCAGGCAATAGCCGCTCGCCGATGGCGGTTCCGGCTATTTCTGGCAATGCGGGCACCAGTAAAACGGGCGTGAGGACAGTGTTGTCTTTTCAATAATGCCGCCACACCGCTCGCACGCTTCGCCGTCACGGTGGAAAACCTTAAAGCGAAACAGTGCGCCATGATGCTTGTTTTCATCCGCCTGACCGCGAGTCGTGTAGGACAGGCGCGGAATATCCAACAGCGCGTGAGAAAGCGCATTCAGTTGCGCCTCGTTGAGATCTTTCGCTTTATGCTGTCCGGTTAACCCTACCTGCCAGAGGATTTCAACGCGCAGATAATTCCCCAATCCCGCCAGAAAGGCCTGATCCAGCAACAGCCCGGAGAATTGTCGGTTGCGAAAATGCGGCGACAGCAATCGAGCTTTAACCTCTTCCGGGCTAAGACGCGCGTCCAGCACATCCGGACCGACTCGCTGTAAAAAAGGGTGCGTCGTGAGCTGCTCTGCTGTCAGCATTTCGATATCAGACGCGCTGTAAAGCAGAATAGTTTTATCCGCCGTCTGTAGCCTGACGCGTAATATACGCGTGGTCTGCGGTATTTCACCGGTGTCGATCACCCGCCATACGCCATAGAGTTGGTTGTGGCTGTAGAGCGTCAGGCCATTTGAAAAATGGGTCAATAACGCTTTTCCCCGCGTCTCTATCCGGGTAACAATTTGACCGGTAAGCTGCGATTCATACGGTTTTAACTGTGCAAAGGCAAACCAGACGTCGGTTAAGGGTTTGCCTTTGATTGCCGCCTCCAGATTATCCGCCGCACGACGAATTTCCGGGCCTTCAGGCATGATAATATCCTTTGTTAACAGGTGATTAATGGACTACACCGCCTCTGACTATCTGGAATGCACATCGAACACCATAATGAACATCCACAGCGGATGGACAAACAGGCGGTGGTATCCAGTGATAATAACATTATCGCAGCACGAGACCACTTCCCCGTCAGGGTTAACATGATCGCGCCAGGGCATAATCGACTCAGCCCTTGTCGGGCGAGCGCCCAATAATGATTGTCTGCCTACCGGAATTAAATGACGCTTAGTTATATTTTGCCCAAAATTTTTTTCTGTTGATCCTTTTAAAGCCTTCTTTCCAATAACTGGCATTCAACTCTTTGATATAATTTTCTCCGGGAAAAAGTTTATCCTTTAAAGGCAGTTTCTTGGCTAGCACGATTCTTTCTGCGTTAGATCCCGCGGACTCTGAATGTGTGAGGGAAGATAAGGCGTCCAGTTGAGCGCTTGAGGGTCTGGCTATCAATTCAAAAAAAGGTTCTGACAATACAACACTACTAAGTGCTGCATAATTTCCTTTTTGTATGAGCGGTTTGACGTACTCAAAAAAAGAAATAATCCCTGATTGCAATCTTGCCGCTTTTTTTAAATACTCAATTTCAGAACCACTGCTATCTTCACGTACAGGAATTATTCCATTATCCGTTTTTTTATAGCCAATTGTTGACCCAGTATTATCAGCCATAGCGAACTCCATTATTTCCACCCCTCCTGATAAGAAAAGATCACACTTATCGTGGGGATGGCCATAGTTGGTTAGCCAACCAAACATCTTATTATAAATAGATCGGTTATCATTGGCGCCAGCAAAAGTTGCCAAATAAAACCCATGTATTTGTTTTTCTGCCCATTGCGCACCTAAAGAACGAGCAAATACTGATTGAATATTACCCATCCATCCTACATCGATAAGTGCTATATTTTTATAACCTTCACAGGCCGTTTTAAAGTAATCAGCGTAAACTTCCCTGTGCTGAGTATTTTTTAATAAAATATATGGAAATAATTTATTTATAAGCCAGTGAACCTTATGTTCCTCTCCTGAAACAGGAATATACTCCTCGTCAGGAAAACCAACTTGATGTATATCTGAAATATGCTCACTCGCATCTAACCCCGCGATAGCAAGTATCTTTTTAATACTTTTCTTATTCTTACCACCAAAAAGATGCCAAATCCTGTGCATCGGCCAATCAGTCATCCCCACCATATAAGCTGATGCGCGGGATATATATAAATATTCACATTTTACATGTTCTTCTGAAAAGTATTCATTATAAATTTTATAGATTAAGTGAGCATCGCGTGCTAAAAAAAGCGCTTTATCAATTTTATGAATCTTTAACTGATTCGCTAACCAGGATACATAACCTAATAATAACGGACCAAATACTTTAAATCCTATCTCGTTTAAAGGATCATTTTGATGGAAAGCAGAAACTTGTTTAAGTAATAAAGTCTTACAAATAGATTCACCAATAATATCTTTAGCTTTCCAATGATTAGATATCCCATGATTATACTCTGACCAATCAGCATGGAGAGTATTTATGCCGAGTTTTTTAGCATTCAGAATATCAGCATGAACATTGTCGCCAACATGTATCCACGATGCAATATCTACATTTTCATTTTTCTTGACTATTGAAAATAATTTACCACTATTTTTAGAGTACCGCTCTTCGCCAGATGAATAAACTGGAATGTTACTGATATCATAGCCACATGATGTTAACAACTCCTTTAATATTGCTGATGGAAGGTACATATCACTAATTAAAATGACTTTGCAACCATCACTAATAGCCTTTTCAAACAAACAGCTTCCACGCGCATTTTTATATAAAACAATCTTCTCCATTTGTATTTCCAGATCGATTATCTTTTTTACTGTCGCTGGTGAAAGCTGCGGATGCTTTTTTAAAATTTCATCGTATATTTCAGATATAAGTATTTCCGGCTCGCCGCCAAAACGCCTGACCCTATTCTCTCTGGCACTTACTTCCGCCTGAACTCTTATCTCTGGGAAATTATCAATAATACCAATCTCGTACGCTGATATAAAAAATTTCTCAGTTGCTAAAGTTGATTGCATTAATGAAAACAAATCTCTGGGACGGTAAATCCTCCGGCTAACCAATGTATCAAAGATATCAAAGCTTACGGTCTTGTATTTTTTAAAGTTCATATCCATATTTTATTTAATCTTATTTTCAATATAAGAAATTTTATGAAAAAGACTATTGTTAGCAATATTTGAAAGTAACACATTGAGCAATGATGAATCATCAATACTTCTCATCATTTTATTTTCTGCAATTTTGCATTCTATATCAAATAACTCATTGTTAATTACGGTATAATTGCCAAATTCAAAGTCATCATTTTCTCTGAAATGATAAAATGCCAGTGCTTCAGGTAAGATCCAAACATCATTTTCTGCCAGGTAATGAATAAAAAAAGGCCAGAAAAATGCAGGAGAGGATAATTTATGACTTTCAATCACATCGATAACAGAATTTTTATCGAATAAACACGAGGAAAGTGGAATAGAATTCCGGTAATAAATAACATCAAAACTAACAGGGCCAGCATTTAAATAGTGGTTCCATGGTTGCGTTGAATTTATAATTATTCTATTATTTTCCGCAATCTCAGCAACTTTATTTGTATGGCATGCTATTGCATTTACAGATGAATACGTTGACTGTATATTCGCCAAAACACTGAGTAGCCTTGACACATATTCAGGGGCCCAGGAATCGTCATCATCCATAAAGCATAAATAATTAGATTCAGACATCTTAATAGCATTAAAGATACAGTTTTCGTCGTAGATAACACTATATATATTTGACAGTTCTTTCAGATAAAAATCATCCACATTGTGATATTTCAATTCTTCCTCCATGCAGAAAATGATGATATTTATTTTTTTGAACGTCTGGTCATTAATGGATTGCAAGGCCCGCATTAATAGACGAGTACGCCCAGGTTTATGTCGGACAATAACTAAAAGACTCTTTTCCATATTCTGATTTCGCGTTTTACGGTATATATAAAAATTAACACCCTATGAATTAATGCTGACATTGGGTAAGGATTATAATATTTTATTAGACTGACACCAGATAAGGTGTAGCAACAGAACCATACCTAAGATTATCATAGTCATATAATTAAAAAATCGGTATAATTCTCATCAACACCACTTACATCATGTTTAATATTTATCTTCAGATTTTTTATTGAATTTTTTATACCAAAAGAGCTTTGAGGTAAGATAGGGCAAACTATTTTTCATCTCTTTTTTTGCAGATTTAAACCGATAAAAATTTTTGACTGCCGTAAACAAACCATTAATAATAACTTTAAAAAACTCCATTTTTGAGTGGGTAAGTTTTAATAATTTGCCATTTTCTATATTTAAATGATAGATAGTAATTCTCCGGAATGAAAACTTAGTAGGGTGATAATGACGATAATCAACCACGATTGGTTTTTTAATTAAAAAGAAAGCTGGAATTAAGTGTCCATTAAGGGTTATGCATCTAAAAAATTTGTAGATGGCTTTTTCTTTACCAGAACATGGGTAATCAACACAACCATTAACAATATCAATACCTTCTACATTGAATTTTTCATTATGAGTTATTGCATTAATTCTTTTTCTTATCTCCAGAAGATCTACATTATCTTCCCAAAACTCCCGTCCAGAAAGACAATCGTTATATGACATAATCATTGCTCTGGCAAGTTCATAGCGGCATGAAAAACTCGCAAGAAAGACTTCCCGCACAAAGAAAACACTTAACAGTAGTGCAGCAAACTTTCTTTTACTAATTAATGCAGGTACAGCAACAGTCCTGAAATTCAAATAGCTATTTAGAACCGATATTTTTCTTTCAAAATCCATTTGCCACGAAGCCACACCATTAATTGTGACAATATTATGTTTTTTATGCATATATCCAAATAGCAGGTCATCACCACGAACAAAGAAAGGAAATGAGTAATATTCAATAGCGTTAATATTAAAGGCAAAAAACCACCATCCACCGTAGCCTATTTTTCTTTCATTATCAAAAGTATCTAAAGAATCTATTTCCCGAGCATCCAGATAATGTTTATCCGGGTAATGTAAAAAATCTCTATGCCATATGGCACCAGATTCATGTATGATTGCCGGGTTATCTTCAAAAAGCATACAGCCAGTAACAACTGTATTTTTGTCTTTAGCCATCAGTAAAAAAGCATGAGTTCGACAAATCGATTCAATTTCACATGAGCCGTCGTCATCCATAAATATGACATGTTTGACATCGTTGATTTTCCCTGCCTCTATCAAACCTCTCATAAACCCGCCTGACCCACCGAGGTTTTCATTATTGATAACCATAATGCCGTTTCCTGACGGGTGATTAATCGCCTCGCCATTATTAACGATAATCAATTTAAAACGATCTTTAAATTCGCTCTGGGTTAAGAGTGTTTTATTAATTCTATTGATTGTTTTAGTAACAGCTTCTTTTCTATTATAAGTTGTTATAACTAAAGCCATAGATGATTTACTAACATGATCTTTAGTCAGAAATTCAAATCCATTTAAAACAGAGTCTTCGTCTGATTGCCACTCCACATAGATATATCCAAAATTTATTTTTGATATATCAATTTCAATCTCATCACTAATATCACATGACGATTTAAAATCAATTTGCTTTAATACTCTAATGACACCATTCTCTTTATGCCTTACAGTTATAGTTCCGCGACCAATTATATTAACCCGCAAAAAAAGTGATGTTAAGGTTGTATATTTTTTCCATTTCTTAATTGAGAATGCATTAAAAAAAGTATCAAAATATGCAACCTTATGACGCGGAACAAGTAAGTTACGTGAGGTATAGTTATACTTCCCGCCCTGAGTTCTGAAATAAAGCTGCTCTTCCGTGCATAGATCAATGTTTGGTAAAATTACTTTTTGAAGTAAAAAATACATAACGAACCTATAAATTTATATTATCTGGGGTAACGCTATTATAAAATAGTAAATTACTCACCGCGTAGTGATATAAATACTGCAATAAGAATATTAAAATCCGCCTTTGCTAACTATCTCACCGTGCTCAAGCCTGATGAACTTATTACATACAGATTTAGCCAGTTCATCATCGTGAGTGGCCATTACCATAATGCCCGCTTTAGAGATAAAGCTATTTAATCTCATCTCTGCTTTTCTTTTAAAATCACTATCACCCACGCTCATCCATTCATCCATCAGTAAAATTTCAGGATTAATTGCAGTAGAAATAGAAAAACCAAGCCTCAGAACCATACCACTAGAATACGTTCTAACGGGGATTTTAATAAAATCACCTAACTCGCTGAACTCGATGACATCTTCTGTAATATTTTTTATTTCATTTTTTGACAGACCGAGAAATAGTCCCCTCAGTTTTATATTTTCCAGGCCTGTAAGCTCACCATCCATTCCCATCATGGGATCAATGAGGCTGGTGACTCGACCGATACATTCATACTTCCCTGAAGTTGGTTTATAGGCCCCTGCAAGTACTCTCAGAAGAGTGGTTTTGCCCGAGCCATTGTGTCCGATAAGCGCAAGACGGTTACCTTCGGTAAGCGTAAAATCAATTTTTTTTAATGCCTCTACTTCAATAATCCCGGTATTCGATGAGCCAATTCGTCCACCTGAAGCAGCCTGTAGAAAAGTTTTTTTAAATGAACGGTGGCTGGAGTTAAATATAGGGAGTATTACGCCAACGTTTTTGCAAGAGATTTTCATTAATTATAACCAGTATACGATTCTTGAGCGATATTTAGTCAACACTAAGGTTGAGACCATCAACATAATAATAGAGGTTATTATTGTGTAAAACCATATAGTTACATCTGGTACAGTTCCCATTAATGGTTTCCTGAGCATCTCCATAAAGTAATAAAAAATATTATAATCAACAAATTCCTTTCTTCCCTTTGGTAATTGTTCCGATGTCCAAATGATGGGAGTTATAAAAAAACACAACGTTACCACACTTTGAACAACCGGTCCCATATCACGATATCTTGTGCAAAAAATGGCGAGAATCATACCTGTAGAAATTAATGAGATGGATGTTATTACAATTGCAGGTATAAAAAGGAGAATATCAAGGTTTACCGATGTATTGGTAAAAAAAATCACGAAAGGTATAATGATAAAATTATGCAACATAATCATAAACTGCCGATAGAAAACACGTAATATATATAAATATAGCGGAAGGTCAGATTGTTTAATAATTGATGCGGACTCATTAAATATTCCGCATGACTCATTAATAGTTGCTGATAGAAAGGCCCAAAAGATCATACCTAAAGTAAGATGCATGATAAAATTTTCGGAACCAGAACTGAACAGCGAACCGTAAAGAGGTCCCATCGCTGATATGGTGACCCCCATCGAAATCGTTATCCAAAAAGGCCCTAACACCGATCGCCGGTATCGTCCCAGGACATCATTCCAACCTAGCGAAATCCAAAGTTGGTGCCTGGCCAGAGCTTCTTTCAAATCATTCATTGTTTCCGTGTCACCTTTACCTGAAGAACTTATTCTTTAACGATATGAAAATATAACTTATTTATTTTCTATAATATTTACATACTATTTATCTAAACACTGACCTACTTCATAAGCACTTTATGGTGTTAGCAACCAATAGTGTCTTTATAAATTTGCAATGTCTTATTAATGACTAATATGCTGGAAAACAATTCCTTTACACGTTTTCTTCCATTCGCCCCCATCTCTAAGCGAATCTGTGGATTTTTTAACAAATACTCTAATTCTACCGCTAACTCCTGAGCTGAATTACTTTTCACGATCAACCCATTATAGTTATGAATAATTAAGCTATCACATCCGCCGGTATCATAAGCAATACATGCACGTCCTACAGATGATGCCTCTAATAAAAGCCGTGGTACTCCTTCCGGATAAATAGATGGTAATGCAACGATATTCGATTTCTGAATAAGCTCATATACATTCGAAGAGCGTCCCAGCCAGTTAATTAGTCCTTCATTATGCCAGTGATGAATGAGCTCCAAAGGGATAGCATCTTTATCGTCCTCGGCCAATATACCTGCAACATTTAAAACAAAATGAATATTTTTTTGTCTGAGGATCTTTTTTGCTTCAATGAGATCGCCAAGACCTTTACTCCATAACATTCGGCTTGCAAAAAGGACTATCGGTATCTCATGTTTTTTCTCTATAGAGAATTTATAAATATCCGGGTTAATTCCAGCACCTTCGATAACGATAGTTTTATGATAATCAATACCTACTAAACGCGATATTTTTCGTCGATCTTTATCATGTTCAAAAATAAAAACACCACGCTTATTACCGGCAATATATTTGTAAACCAAAACGGTTAACGCACGCAATATTCTCATTGGCACGGTATTATATAAAAAGATTCGACCAAGTCCGACAAAGCTGATAACAACTGGACTATTACTTCTCCTGGCGCTAACCCCACCAATCAGGCAAGGTTTGAGCGTAATACAATGCAATAAGTCAGGATTAATCTCTTTAATAATTTTCCGAGCGTTAAGGAATGCTCTAAAAAAAACAAACATATTAAATGACTGAGCAACAAGAGACACATTGTGACAAATAAAACCAAGCGTTTTGAATTTTTTTATAATCTCTTCACCAATAAAATGACTTATGATATGAATTTCATAACCCGCATCCCTTGCCGCTATCGCACGTTCTGTCCAATGTAAATCAAAGTACCAGTCTGAATTTACAAAATAACATAACCTTTTCATCTCTTCGTCCTGCTAATGATATTTCCCACTAATACCTTTAAGTCCATGAAGTATTCCCTGCCAGATAAAATATAGATAACAAAATTTCTTACGCTGCCATGGTAATATGGCGAGATATTTAGAGAGGCGTAATACTATAGAAAGAACACTGAATATCCTGGGAACGGGTAAAAGTTTTCTCAGCAGCAACAAATTTCTACAAAGATAATATACTTTCCATTCGGGGCAGATACACCTTCCATGAATAGAGATATCATGAATAAATTTAATTTCTGGGGAGTAACGAATTTTCTGCCCGGACAATACTAGCTTATAACCAAAGAAAAAATCATCATAATAAAGGAAAAGTTCATCATGGATATCGTTAAGATGGTTATTCAATACCTTTCGATCAATAATCATACCAACGAATGACACAGTTTGAACATCAGTAACCTGAGTTCTTACTGGAGAAAACCTCTCTGGGCGTATGACATAATAAATAGTCTCAAACACCGTAGATGGAACCCTGATGAAAGGCAAATTCATCCGACAAGACCGTCCATAGGTGTCCTGAACTCGCGACGCAAATATACGGTATATTGAGGTATCTAATAACGAGAAATGCTTTAAAATATTAATTTCCGGGTAAGCATCATCATCATAGAAAAATACCCAATCGGCATTACTATATGAGCATATATATTGACTACCTACTTTAAATCCGCCAGCACCACCAAGATTATCTTTAAGATTAAGTATCGTGATGCCAGGTTCACTTAATGAAGAAAGCCATTCCCTGGTACCGTCGCTTGAGCCATTATTAACGATAACAATAGAGGAAAAACCCGCCTTAACAGTCTCTCGCACACTTTTTTTTAATTTCTCAAGAGGGTTAAAAGTTACGATTAGCGCTGTACACTTCATCAAACGGTAACTGTAAAAGCTGGCATTTCTTTTTGTTCATATAGCGACGTTAAGTATACGTCCGCCGTCTGTAATGCTTCAGCTATCGTGATGTCCATATCGAGATAACGATAAGTGCCAAGACGACCAATGAAAGTAATATTTTTTTCTTTTTTAGCCCGCGACAGATATTTATTCAGTAAATCCATTTTATCTGCCCTGCGAACAGGATAGTAGGGTATATCACCAGCTTCACATTCCCGACTATATTCTTGATAACATATTGAAGCTTCATGTCTCTCCCACGGAGAAAAATATTTGTGCTCAGTAATCCGAGTATAAGGAGTATCTATTGAACAATAATTCATTACTGCGCATCCTTGATAATCACTCTGGCAAATTATTTTTTTAAAGTCTAATGTACGATATTCCAGTCGGCCATATTGACAGGAGTAAAAGGCATCCAGCGCGCCACTGAAAAAAACATGATCATAATCTGTCCGCATTTCCTGAGTGAAGGAGCGACATAGTTCAACAGCGATATTTTCGTGTTCGACAATGGACTTGACCATTTGTGTATAACCAAATTTTGGTATTCCCTGAAACTTATGATTGAAATAGTTATCATCATAATTAAAGCGAACAGGGATACGTTTCAATACAGAAGCGGGTAACGCGGAAGGATGAAGCCCCCATTGTTTAATGGTATAACCTTTAAAAAAGGCTTCATATAACTCTTCGCCAATGAAACGCAAGGCCTGTTGCTCAAAATTTTGTGGTTCCAGAATGGTGCTATCACATTTTTGAAGCAGTAATTTCCTGGCGTCATCAGGTGAGCAGGCGACACCAAAAAATTGATTGATGGTATGAAGATTGATAGGTAGAGAAAATACCTGACCATTTACTGTGGCCTTAACCTTATTGATATAAGGCATCATCTCAGCGTATTTATTTACATAATTCCATACAGTTTCATTATCAGTATGAAAAATATGAGGACCATAAACGTGCACCATAATACCCGTGTGCTCATCTCGGGCATCATAAGCGTTACCACCGATATGCGAACGTTGATCAATAATATTGACTACATGTCCCTGCTCGGCTAACTGGCGTGCTATTACTGCGCCTGAAAGGCCCGCACCTACAATTAGTATCTTTTTACGTTGCATTATTTTTGTCACTCTGTTCGCAGACACAGATAATATTAGATAGTTTATCCAGAACCATTTTCATTTATATCAGAAGGGTAAAGTGAAATTTACTCAACGCATCCAGATAATTCCACGCTACCGCCACAGCGCGTAAACCCTCGCACTGATTACAGATTCATTAATGTCACACGTTATGCGGTATTTCCGGACAACGATGATTGCCATATTTATTTTGTGAAGATAACTCATTCAGAACGCAACATTATGGGTCTGAATACCGCGCGGCATGATGTAAATATGCTGTCAGCATAAATCCGGTGCGTTACCGGCCCCAGTTTTTACCAACCCACTCTGTTGACTGATGTCCGGGCCGACGTCCGGTATCCTTATTCTTACCGCATCAGATAGCGGTACTCCTGTCGGGATATCCCAGCGTTGTTTCAGCGTCTGCTCCGCGAGCCAGACCTGCCTCACGCCGGTTCCCAGCATACGGGCCGTCATTTCCGGGCTACAGCCTGACAACAGTAATCCCAGCACCCGCCGTCCCTGTTTTGGCAGACGCTCTGACAGTAACCTGACCAGCGTGCGGCTGTTTATCTCCATCACCAGCTCCGGCACGCTCAACGCGCTTTTCATCTCCTCCTCGTAAGGCGATGTCTGTAGTGATGACCATATGGCAAGCTCAGCCATTCTAGCCAGAACCCTTACCGACATGGCGCGTTTAATCAGCCTCAGATGGCGGAAGTAACCTTCCACGCTGACGTCAACCGGTAAAAACGCGTTACTGCTGCAAAAAACCACTGTCCGCGGATAACGCTGAAAAACCTGTTGCCACAGCAGAAGCTGGGTTGATGGCCGTCCGGCGGATATCACCATCGCGCCGGGCCACCGACGCAACCGATCCAGCAGCCCTTCTGGTGTCCTGAGACGAACGCAGTCCTCCACGCAAAGGCCACCGGTATCCGGAAACTGCGCAGGATTTTCGCCTGACTGACAAAACATAATCAGCCGGAGAGGCGGCAGTACTCTGGTTAACGTCTGCATATCAGTACGTCAGAACCTGATACAGGCTGAACAACGCTGCGACGGTGGAGACCGCCAGCAGGAGCAAAAATATTTTCGCCCCCATACTGTACCGGCACTTACTGGTGCCCCCCCTTCCGGTGGATATTTCCGCATATTCTTGCGTCATCAGATTGTTCTCCTCTGGCCATTGCCGACCCGGCACTGCGCCAGCAACGACAGCTTCGTGTTGTGGAAACAACATGTCCGCACCCTTTCGTGGACCGGGAGCCATTCCATGTCTGTATGAAAAATGACGTCTGGCCCTATCTAAACACAGCACTCTGACACCCTGTCCGGTTCTGCTTTTCGGCTGCACAGGCCGTCAGTCCCCCTGGTAGTACATGCTCCTGCCGCAGGGTAATTCTGCCCTGTGCGGAGTACAAAATGACAAATAGAAAACACAGTAATCTATTGATTTATATGTTGATTATGTAAATCAGCTTTCCCTGAACAGATTTCTCTGTGATTTAACAATATGATTCAAAAAGTAAAATAAAGGATTTAATTCTTTGATATGATAATTAATCAGCATTAAATATTATTTAATACGTTTTTTTAACACTTAAAATTAACATTTTGTGCAGGCAGGACAAAAATGGATACAGCATAGTGCTGGTTGGACCAGGTGAATTTTCCCTTAGTTTTTTTATTGTTATATGGATAACTCCTTAATAAGCAAGAGATTACGATTGCATGACTCTTGTGTGGAAGGGGTAAATTTGAGAGGATGATGAAAGCGCGAAGCGGACTTAACTTTTTGAATCAGAACGTACGGTTATACTCGACGTTTTTTTCGCCATATTCCATGAAAACGCCCGGCGTTACTTGCGGTGTATCTTACGGTGTGCTGGATATTCCTGTGCCCCAGATAGTCCTGTATGAGTCGTGTATCAATCCCTTTATCAGCAAGGGCGTAGCCGCAGGCATGTCGCAGCATATGAGGATGTGGCGCTATCGTTAATTCGGCCAACCGCCCTGCCTCACGAAGTATGTAAAAAAATTGTTGCCTGCTGAGCGGATGCCGTCGCAGCGACAGGAACAGCCAGTCTCCGTCAGCCCCTTTCTCAAGATACTTCCTGGCCCTGAGCCAGCTTTTCAGTACGTTATACTCATCGGGAAGGAGGGGGTGACACGTTGAAAAGCCATTTTTGAGGCGCCGGATATAAAGCTGTCTTCCTGCAAGATCAATATCCGACAAGCGCAGCCCCAGCAGCTCACTGGCCCGGAAGCCGTGAATAAACGCCATCAGGATTAAGCAGCGGTTTCTTTCCGGGAAGGGCATTCTGTCGGTCGCTGACAGCAGTTTTTCAATCTCTTCTTGCGTAAGATATTTTCTTTTCACAAAACAAATCCATCATAACAAAATGAGTAATATACTAAAAAATCACTGATCAGATGAGTTTAATTTTCGCTAAAAAAGTTGCTATGCGTAAACAGCTTAAAATCCATATAGCTGGCAATCTGGCACGCTATCCATGACGTGATAGTGAAACAGCGAATCAATCTGGCTTCAATCTCCTGATAAGTCGTCATGATGAGGAATATAAATGCTAAAAATGAGGCTATCGTGAGGTAAATCAATCAGAAAGGGGTAATAAAGAGTCAGGTAGTTTACCCGCCCCGGAGGTTTGATTAGATGGCGATAGCTAACAATATCATAATGATTTTCAAAAACTCTGCTGCTAACAGCAATAAGCTCATCATACTGGCTATTACAGCATCACTTGGTTATTTTTAAAATAATATATTATAAGGGGATTTATATAGTATTGAATAAATCCCTCTTCCTGACATTAAGAGAACAGAACACGATAATTTTTAGCAGCCGTAATATAATAGCTTCAATCGTCGGGCTCTCAGGCAATAACGTGTATATTACGCGCATTGAACGCGGCGCGTAACCTGCGAGCGAATGCAAGCGCATACTCGCCGTCGCCATGAATGCACACCGTTTGCGCCGTGACAGTCGTCCACACGCCAGTAACGCTTTTCACTCTCCCGGCTTGTACCATATCCAGCGTTTGCGCCAGCGCCTGCTCTTCGTCGTGAATCAGCGCGCCAGGTTGCATGCGCGGCACCAGGCTACCGTCGGCCTGATAGCCGCGATCGGCAAACACCTCCTGCCGCGTCACCAGGCGATGGCGCTCACCGGCCCGGATCAGCTCACTTCCCGCCAGTCCAACCAGTATCAGTGACGGATCATAGTCGTGTACCGCTTTCGCAATCGCCTGTGCCAGATGAGGATCTTTCGCCGCCTGGTTATAGAGCATACCGTGCGGTTTGACATGGCGCATCACGCCGCCTTGCGCCTGGACAATCGCCCCCAGCGCGCCGATTTGGTACAGCGTCTGGGCGTATACCGTTTCCGGCGGCAAAACCATCGCCGTCCGCCCAAAATTATCCCGATCCGGAAAGCTGGGATGCGCGCCGATCGCCACGCCGTTTTTCAGCGCCTCGCGCACACAGGTCAGCATGGTTTGCGCATCACCGGCGTGAAAACCACAGGCGATATTGGCGGAGGAGACCAGCGTTAATAATTCGCTGTCGCTGGCGCAACCTTCGCCCACATCCGCATTTAAATCAATGTTCATGCTGAAGCCGCCAGGTAAGCTGTTCCAGATAGCGCTGACGCTCATGGCGCGCGTTGAGCGCCTCTTCCAGCGAACATTGCACAAAATGGATCGGTTGTCCTAGCGGGATCTGCGCCAGATGGTACATATCTGCCTCGATGATGCAGGCAATGCGCGGATAGCCGCCAGTTGTCTGGGCATCATTCATTAGCACAATAGGTTGGCCGTTGTAAGGCACCTGCACGACACCGGGCAGCAAACCGTGCGACAGCAGTTCGCGATCCGTTGTCCGCGTTAACGATTGTCCCTGCAAACGATAGCCCATGCGATTACTTTGCGGACTGAGCTGCCATGGCGAACGCCAGAACGCTTCTTGCGAGGCGCGATCGAATTCACGGTATTCCGGCCCCGGCAGCGCACGGATGCGATTCCCCCACAGTAACTGCTTCACGCCCTGCGGCCCGCTAAACTGTCGCGATGGTTTACCCGTCGCCAACCGATCGCCATCTTTTAGCAGCCGTCCTTCCAGCCCACCGATACCGGACTTCAGATCGGTACTACACGATCCCATCACCTCCGGCACAGCAATACCGCCAGCCACCGCCAGATAGCTACGCATCCCGTGAAGCGGTCGATGCAGCGTAAGACGTTGACCCGCTTTTACCGGCAATCGCCAGCCTGTCCAGACCGGTTGATCATCCAACTGCGCTTCGCAGCCTGCGCCGGTAAGAGCGAACCAGGTCTCATTTTCAAATTCGACAACCAGTTGACCGAGAGTGATTTCCAGCGCCGGGGCATTCGCATCGTTCCCGACCAGGAGATTAGCGGTCTGAAAGGCGGGTTTATCCAGCGCACCGCAGTGACTCAGCCCCGACTGACGAAAGCCGTGACGCCCGCTATCCTGCACGGAGGTATAAATCCCCGCGCGAATAATATTCAGCATATTCCCTCCTTTTGCGGCACAAAGCGTACGCTATCGCCAGGGCGTAGCAGAACCGGAGGCTCCCGCATCGGATCGAATAACTTCAACGGCGTGAGGCCGATCAGCTGCCAGCCGCCCGGCGTGGATAATGGATAAATACCCGTCTGCGCGCCGCCGATGCCGACAGAACCGGCCGGAACCTGCAGGCGCGGCTCCGCACGTCTGGGCATATGGAGCGGTTCTGGTAAATTCCCAAGATAGGGAAAGCCAGGCTGAAAGCCTAAAAACCAGACGACATACTCAACGGAGGCATGTAGCTCCACGACCTGCTTTTCACTCAAACCGCTGTGCCGTGCCACCGCCGCCAGATCCGGCCCGCCTGCGCCGCCATAGATCACCGGGATCTCAACCGAACGCGAGTCCGGCTCCAGCGCCTCGCTCTCTTCCCACCAGCGCTGCAGACGCTCAATCGCATCCAGCGCCAGGGTTTGCGGTTCCCGCAAGATCACGGTGATATTGTTCATCCCGGGAATGGCTTCCACCACGTTCGGCATATCGACCAGACGCTGCGTCAGACGCCAGATGCGTTTCTGGCTCGCCAGCGTAATCGGCGGTTCAAGTTCCAGGACGACCGCCGTTTCGCCTAACAGATAACAACGCGCTCGCTGCACTTTATTACCTCTCAGTTATGCCGGGTTAGGGATATCAATAAACGTCACATCCAACGCCGTGTTTTCGTTCAACCATTCGCTCAGGGCGCGAATACCGCCGCGTTCAGTGGCATGGTGCCCGGCGGCATAAAAATGCAGCCCCTGTTCGCGCGCGGAATGAATGGTCTGTTCGGAAACCTCGCCGGTAATAAAAGCATCCACGCCGAAGCGGGCGGCGCTATCAATAAAACTTTGCCCGCCGCCGGTACACCAGGCGACACGCTGAACATTCTCTGGCCCGGTATCGCCGCACCATAGCGGTTTACGCCCCAGACGCGCTTCAATCCATGAGGCCAGTTCCAGCCCTGGCACCGGCATTGAGAGCTCTCCCCACGGCACCAGCGGCTCAATTTCTCCTTTCACGGTAATGCCCAATAGCGCCGCCAACTGCGCATTGTTGCCCAGCTCAGGATGCGCATCCAGCGGCAGATGCCAACCGTAAAGGTTAATATCATTTGCCAGTAACGTTTTTAAGCGACGGCGTTTCATGCCGCGAATAACCGGAGACTCGCCTTTCCAGAAGTAACCATGATGAACAATGACCGCATCGGCCTGCAAACGCACCGCCTCATCGAGCAGCGCCTGACTTGCGGTCACGCCGGTAACGATTTTCTGTACCGTCTCTTTTCCTTCGACCTGTAAACCATTCGGCGCATAATCGCTTATTGCCGCACTGTTCAGCTTGTCGTTAATCAGTTGTTCCAGCTCGGTGTTTTTCATCATCGCTCCCTTTAACCCACGTTCTACTTTCCCGTTACGGGTTCAGTCTCCGTTAACATAGCCTCCCGTTGGCCGTTCGTCGATAAACATTTGTTTGACACATCAAGAAACAATCACCCCCGGGTTTGGCGCAAATTACTTAGCAAAACACGATCGGTTTCATGTATATTTATGCAATCAGAACGCATATTGCAGAAAAAATCAGTTCTGTATCATGTTGGTAACTTTAAGGAAACACGGCGATACGGCAGGCTTAATAAGCCCACATAGAAAGGCATTATCTGAGAATGCCGCTTTCTTGCCGCAGCGTCTCTATCCCGGAAATACGATGAATAAACAAGCATCTCAACCCCGCGCTATTTACTACGTTGTCGCCCTGCAAATTTGGGAGTACTTCAGCTTTTATGGTATGCGCGCCCTACTGATTCTTTATCTCACCAATCAGCTAAAATACGACGATAACCACGCCTATGAGTTATTCAGCGCTTATTG
The DNA here is from genome assembly GCF_046558195.1 of Salmonella sp. 5800. Taxonomy (NCBI): domain Bacteria; kingdom Pseudomonadati; phylum Pseudomonadota; class Gammaproteobacteria; order Enterobacterales; family Enterobacteriaceae; genus Salmonella; species Salmonella sp. 5800. The sequence continues at coordinate 41,131 of NZ_JBGDOX010000002.1, forward strand.
TTCGCTGGTCTACGTAACGCCAATTCTCGGCGGCTATCTGGCGGATAAGGTGCTTGGCAACCGAATGGCAGTCATGCTGGGCGCATTTTTAATGGCTATAGGTCATTTAGTGCTGGGCGCCAGTGAGATCGCGCCGACATTCCTTTATCTGTCGCTGGCGATCATTGTCTGCGGCTACGGCCTGTTTAAATCGAATATTAGCTGCCTGCTGGGCGAACTGTACCAGCCGGAAGATCCGCGCCGCGACGGCGGGTTCTCGCTGCTTTACGCAGCGGGCAATATTGGTTCGATCGTGGCGCCTATCGCCTGCGGCTATGTGCAAGAGGAGTACAGTTGGGCGATGGGCTTTGCGCTCGCCGCCATTGGTATGCTGGCAGGGTTAGTGATCTTCCTGTGTGGAAATCGTCATTTCACCCACACTACCGGCGTGAATAAAGCCGTGTTGTGCGCCAGAAACTACCTGCTGCCGAACTGGGGCTGGCTGTTAATTCTGCTGGTAGCGGCGCCGTTGCTGATTACCGTTCTGTTCTGGAAAGAATGGTCAGTCTATGCCTTAATCGTGGCGACCGCGATCGGCCTGGTCGTGCTGGCAAAAATTTATCGTCAGGCGCAAACGACAAAACAACGCAAAGAACTGGGGCTGATTGTCACCCTGACCCTGTTCAGTATGCTGTTCTGGGCGTTTGCCCAGCAGGGCGGCAGTTCTATCAGCCTGTATATCGACCGCTTTGTGAACCGCGATATTCTGGGCTATTCCGTTCCTACCGCCATGTTCCAGTCGGTGAACGCCTTTGCCGTGATGCTGTGTGGGGTCGTCCTGGCCTGGCTGGTTAAAGAGAGCGTAAGCGGTAATCGCACCGTGCGTATCTGGGGCAAATTCGCGCTGGGTCTCGGTCTGATGAGCGCCGGATTCTGTATTCTGACCCTGAGCGCACGCTGGTCCGCCGCTTACGGACACTCTTCAATGCCGCTAATGGTGCTGGGACTGGCGGTGATGGGCTTTGCCGAGCTGTTTATCGACCCGGTCGCCATGTCGCAAATTACGCGCATTGACATCCCCGGCGTCACCGGCGTATTAACCGGAATTTATATGCTGCTGTCCGGCGCGATAGCTAACTATCTGGCAGGCGTCATCGCTGACCAGACCTCGCAAAGCGCCTTCGACGCCAGCGGCGCGGTTAATTACGCCATCAACGCCTATGTGGATGTTTTTGAACAGATCACCTGGGGCGCGTTAGCCTGCGTAGGGGTTGTCCTGCTGATTTGGCTGTATCAGTCCTTCAAATTCAAAAGCCGCGCGCTGGCCGTCGAATCCTGATAGCAGAAGGCCCGGTAGTTTGCGCTACCGGGCCTGTATCACGCCCCTTTTCTCGCCGCCTCATAGGCGGAAAGCGTCGCGATTCTCGCCTGTTTGTGTTCAACAATGGGCCGAGGATAATCAAGCACGACTCCCGCTTTTTCCGCCCACCGCCACGGCTCGTGAATCGCTTTTCCAGGGATATCGCGTAATGCCGGTAGCCACTGGCGGATAAATTCGCCGTCGCGATCGAACCTCTCTCCCTGAGTCGTGGGATTAAAAATACGAAAATAAGGCGCGGCGTCAGTACCGGTTGAGGCGGCCCACTGCCAGCCGCCATTATTGGCGGCAAGATCGCCGTCAATAAGCTGCGACATGAAATAGCGCTCCCCCAACCGCCAGTCAATCAGCAGATCTTTTACCAGAAAGCTGGCGGTAATCATGCGTAAACGGTTATGCATCCAGCCCGTCGCGTTAAGCTGGCGCATCGCCGCATCGACAATGGGATAACCGGTTTCGCCTTTCTGCCATGCCTGAAAATAGTGTGGCTTCTCCTGCCACGCGACGCGTTTTGTCCAGCGGATAAACGGCTGGTGTTTGCATAATGCCGGATACCAGGTCATTAAATGACGGTAAAATTCCCGCCAGATGAGTTCATTCAACCAGACGCTTCCCGGTCCGCCGTCCAGCGCCTGCGGCTGCTCCGCCAGTAATCGGTGCAGGCACTGTCGCGGCGACAGGCCGCCCGTCGCCAGGCTGGCGGAAAGCCGACTGGTGCCTTCAACCGCAGGGAAATCCCGCTGTGACTCATACCCGTCTGCGCCCTGCGCGCAAAACTGACGTAGCTGCGCGATGACCGCGTTTTCTTCCACCGGGAAAAGCGCGGCGTCAAACGCCTGTTGCGGGTAGTTAAGCGAGACTGGCGTTAAGGGTGTAGAAAGCGCGCCGCTCACCCGGATCTTCGGGGCCGGAACGCATGGCGGAATATCCTCTTTTAGCCGTTTCAACCAGGCGTTTTTAAACGGCGTAAAAACTTTATACATTTCATGATTGCCGGTCATCACCGCGCCGGGCGCCAGAATCACGCTATCGTCAAAGCCTTCGCAGATGACAGAGGGCAGCGTTTTTTCCACCGCCGCATCACGCTGACGCTCGTTAAACTCATACTGATAGTTATAAAACAGATGGCTGACGTCATGCTGTCGGCAAACATTTTTGACCGTTTCAATACTGGCGTTAAAATCCGCCACTTCATGAAACAGCAGCGGAATGCCTTTCTCTGCAAGGGCCGTCTGTAGCGCATTGAGCTGCGCGCTGATGAATGCCGCCTGCCGCGGCGCCATATCATGAGCCTGCCACTGGGCGGGGGTGGAAATATAAAGCGCCAGCACCCGCGCGGATGCATCGCGGCAGGCGGCGGCCAGCGCAAGGTTATCCTGTAAACGCAGATCGCGCCTGAACCAGACTAAATGGGTGGGCATACAACTCCTGAAAGATGAAACGTCACGGCGAATAGCGTTAAACAGTGTAGACCCTGGCGCATAAAAAAACCGCCAGCGTGGCGGCTGACGGTTTTTCAGGCTGGTCGCGATTAATAAAAGTCGCAGGTGGCTTTTTCAGCCTGCGCCATCCATACCGGCTTATCACTGGTTTTCGACCAGACACGGTGCAGATAACTATAAAAACGCGCGCGGTCTTTCCAGAAGAGCATCACCGGCAGCGCCAGCACGCCTGCGATCACCGCGAAAGCACGACGGACAAAAATGACATGCGCCGGATAGTCTTTATAGTGTTCCATACATTTCCCCCCTTTATACCGACGCTACCTGCCCCGGTATAGATTGAATCGGTGAATAGCACCGAAAAATTGAACCTCGTTACCTGATTAAAATAGTACCGCTTTCGGTGTAATTTTACTACTCATCCGACCACTTATTTTCACGCTTTTCCAGCAGATTTACATTCAAAACGTAAATTAGTTACAAAAAGGTTAAATTAATACTAACCATTAGTTAAATAATGGTCTTTGCCATTTTTATACTTTTTTTACACTCCGCCCGCCAATTTTTGCGAAATCTTTGCAGCCAAAAAATTACCTTTCTCAGGAGTAAAACAATGCCACTGGAGGTGCTCTGTGAGTGCAGGCGTGATAACCGGCATCGTGCTGGTTTTCTTACTTTTAGGTTATCTGGTCTATGCCCTGATTAATGCGGAGGCGTTCTGATGGCCGCGCAAGGATTTTTACTGATCGCCAGTTTTTTACTGATTTTATTGGTACTGGCGAAACCATTGGGTTTGGGCCTGGCAAGGCTAATCGCCGCCGTTCCGTTGCCGGGCGTGGCTGGCGTTGAGCGTATCCTCTGGCGGACTCTTGGCATTACCGACCACAAAATGAACTGGCGTCAGTATTTACTGGCGCTACTGACGCTCAATCTGCTGGGACTGGGCATCCTGTTTTGCCTGCTATTCTGGCAGGAGTGGCTGCCCTTAAATCCGCAGCGGCTACCGGGGCTGTCCTGGGATCTGGCGCTGAATACCGCCGTCAGCTTTGTCACCAATACCAACTGGCAAGCCTACAGCGGCGAAAGCACGCTGAGCTACTTTAGCCAGATGGCGGGGCTGACGGTGCAAAATTTCCTGTCGGCGGCGACCGGGATTGCGGTGGTTTTTGCACTTATCCGCGCCTTTACGCGCCAGAATGGGCACACGCTGGGTAATGCCTGGCAAGATCTGGTACGCATTACGCTATGGATATTATTTCCTGTCGCGTTAATTATCGCGCTGTTTTTTATCCAACAGGGCGTACCGCAAAACCTGTCGGCTTATCAGCCCATCACCACTCTTGAAGGCGCTAAACAACTCTTGCCGATGGGGCCGGTTGCTTCGCAGGAGGCGATCAAAATGCTTGGCACTAACGGCGGCGGTTTCTTTAACGCCAACTCTTCGCATCCGTTCGAAAACCCCACCGCGCTCACTAATCTGGCGCAGATGCTGGCGATATTTTTGATTCCAGCCGCGCTCTGTTTCGCCTTTGGCGAAGCGGCGGGCGATCGCCGTCAGGGACGCGCGCTACTGTGGGCAATGTCATTCATTTTTGTGGTCTGCGTAGCGGTAGTGATGTGGGCGGAAGTTCAGGGAAATCCACATCTGTTGGCGGCAGGCGCGGACAGTAGCGTCAACATGGAGGGTAAAGAGACACGCTTTGGCGTGCTGGCCAGCAGCCTGTTTGCCGTCGTCACGACCGCGGCGTCCTGCGGGGCGGTAAATGCCATGCACGACTCGTTTACCGCTCTGGGCGGTATGGTGCCGATGTGGCTGATGCAAATTGGCGAAGTGGTCTTTGGCGGCGTCGGTTCAGGCCTGTATGGCATGTTGCTGTTTGTCCTGCTGGCGGTGTTCATCGCGGGGCTGATGATCGGTCGCACGCCGGAGTACTTGGGGAAAAAAATCGACGTGCGCGAAATGAAAATGACCGCGCTGGCGATTCTGGTCACACCGATGCTGGTCTTGTTGGGTTCGGCGCTGGCGATGATGACGGATGCCGGACGCAGCGCAATGCTGAACCCTGGCCCGCACGGTTTTAGCGAAGTGCTATATGCCGTCTCCTCTGCCGCCAACAACAACGGTAGCGCCTTTGCGGGTCTGAGCGCTAACTCGCCTTTCTGGAACTGTTTGTTGGCGTTCTGCATGTTCGTCGGCCGTTTCGGCGTGATTATTCCTGTCATGGCCATCGCCGGATCGCTGGTCAGTAAAAAAGTACAGCCGGCCAGTCAGGGAACGCTGGCGACCCACGGCGCGCTATTTATTGGACTGCTCATCGGCACGGTACTGCTGGTCGGCGCGCTGACGTTTATTCCTGCCCTGGCGCTTGGCCCGGTAGCGGAACATTTCTCTTTACCTTGAGCGATGCGGAGTACATTGATATGAGTCGCAAGCAACTGGCGCTGTTTGAACCTGTTTTACTCGTACAGGCGCTAACGGATGCCGTAAAAAAATTAAGCCCACGCGCCCAGTGGCGTAACCCGGTGATGTTTGTGGTCTGGGCCGGCAGCGTGCTAACCACCTTGTTAACACTCGCTATGGTAACAGGACAAATAGCGGGAAGCGCCCTGTTTACAGGGGTGATCAGTCTGTGGTTATGGTTCACCGTACTGTTCGCCAATTTTGCCGAAGCGCTGGCGGAAGGCCGCAGCAAAGCCCAGGCAAACAGTCTGAAAGGAGTGAAAAAGACCGCGTTCGCTCGCCGCCTGCGCGCCCCGCGCCATGATGCGCAGGCCGATAACGTGCCCGCCGCTGAACTGCGGAAAGGCGACATTGTCCTGGTCAAAGCGGGCGATATTATTCCCTGCGACGGCGAGGTCATCGAAGGCGGCGCCTCGGTGGATGAAAGTGCGATTACCGGCGAATCCGCGCCCGTGATCCGTGAGTCCGGCGGCGATTTCGCCTCTGTCACCGGCGGCACGCGAATTCTTTCCGACTGGCTGGTGATTGCCTGTAGCGTCAATCCTGGCGAAACCTTTCTTGACCGGATGATCGCGATGGTGGAAGGCGCGCAGCGGCGGAAAACGCCTAACGAGATTGCCCTGACGATTTTGCTCATCGCCCTGACCATTGTCTTTTTACTGGCGACCGCCACCCTGTGGCCCTTCTCCGCCTGGGGCGGTAACGCGGTCAGCGTCACCGTGTTGGTGGCGTTGCTGGTGTGCCTGATCCCCACCACCATCGGCGGGCTACTCTCCGCCATTGGCGTAGCCGGAATGAGCCGAATGTTGGGCGCGAACGTCATCGCCACCAGCGGCCGCGCCGTAGAAGCCGCGGGCGATGTCGACGTGCTGCTGCTGGATAAAACCGGCACTATCACGCTCGGCAACCGCCAGGCGTCCGATTTTATACCCGCCCGAGGGGTGGACGAACGCACGCTGGCTGACGCCGCGCAGCTCGCTTCGCTGGCCGACGAAACGCCGGAAGGCCGCAGCATTGTGATCCTCGCCAAACAGCGCTTTAACCTGCGTGAACGCGATGTGCAGTCGCTTCATGCCACCTTTGTTCCGTTTACCGCGCAAAGCCGCATGAGCGGAATTAATATCGATAACCGGATGATCCGTAAAGGCTCGGTGGACGCGATTCGGCGTCATGTCGAGAGCAATGGCGGCCATTTTCCCGCCGATGTCGAGCAAAACGTCGAGAACGTGGCGCGTCTGGGCGCGACGCCGCTGGTGGTCGTGGAAGGCGCGCGCGTACTGGGTGTTATCGCCCTCAAGGATATCGTTAAAGGCGGCATTAAAGAACGTTTCGCCCAGCTACGAAAGATGGGCATTAAAACGGTGATGATCACTGGCGATAACCGCCTGACGGCGGCAGCGATTGCCGCCGAAGCCGGTGTGGACGATTTTCTTGCCGAAGCCACGCCGGAAGCCAAGCTGGCGCTGATCCGTCAATATCAGGCGGAAGGACGGCTGGTCGCCATGACCGGCGACGGCACTAACGATGCCCCGGCGCTGGCGCAGGCTGACGTCGCGGTGGCGATGAACTCCGGCACCCAGGCGGCAAAAGAAGCCGGTAATATGGTGGATCTGGACTCTAACCCGACCAAGTTGATTGAAGTGGTGCATATCGGTAAGCAGATGCTGATGACGCGCGGCTCGCTCACCACTTTCAGTATCGCGAATGATGTAGCGAAATATTTCGCCATTATTCCCGCCGCGTTTGCCGCTACCTATCCGCAGCTAAACGCGCTCAACGTGATGGGGCTGCATTCGCCGAACTCCGCCATTCTGAGCGCGGTGATCTTTAACGCCCTGATTATCATTTTTCTGATCCCGCTGGCATTAAAAGGTGTGAGTTATAAGCCGCTTTCCGCATCGGCCATGCTGCGCCGTAATTTATGGATCTATGGTCTGGGTGGTCTGGTGGTGCCGTTTATTGGTATCAAAGTGATTGATGTGCTGCTGGGTCTGGCGTGAGGTGTATGATGATCGGTTTACGTCCTGCTTTTTCGACAATGTTATTTCTGCTGTTATTGACCGGCGGCGTGTATCCGCTTCTGACCACGGCGCTGGGGCAGTGGTGGTTTCCCTGGCAGGCTAATGGCTCGCTGATTCATAAAGACAATGTGATACGCGGCTCAGCGCTTATCGGACAATCGTTTACCGCCGCGGGCTATTTTCATGGCCGACCCTCCGCCACCGCCGATACGCCTTATAATCCACTGGCGTCGGGCGGAAGCAACCTGGCCGCCAGCAATCCCGAACTGGATGCGCAAATTCAGGCCCGCGTCGCCGCGCTACGCGCCGCTAACCCCCAGGCGAGTTCCGCGGTTCCGGTTGAGCTGGCGACAGCATCGGCAAGCGGGCTGGATAATAATCTGACGCCCGGCGCCGCGGCATGGCAAATCCCCCGCGTAGCGGCGGCTCGCCAGCTTCCCGTTGAACAGGTCGCGCAACTGGTTGCAGAATATACGCACAGGCCGCTGGCGCGCTTTCTTGGGCAACCGGTGGTGAATATTGTTGAGCTTAATCTGGCGCTGGATGCGCTACAGGGACACAGAGCGAAATGAACGACGAACCCTTGCGTCCTGATCCGGATCGCTTGTTGGAACAAACGCCCCCGCCCCACCGGGGGAAGTTGAAAATTTTCTTCGGCGCCTGCGCAGGCGTCGGAAAAACCTGGGCGATGCTGGCGCAAGCGCAGCGGCTGCGAGCGCAGGGGCTGGATGTGGTGATCGGCGTGGTAGAGACGCATGGCCGTAAAGAGACCGCCGCGCTACTTGACGGGCTGACCATTCTGCCGCCAAAACGTCACTCGCACCGGGGGAGGCAAATCCGCGAATTTGACCTGGATGCCGCCCTCGCCCGGCGTCCGGCGCTGATTTTAATGGATGAGCTGGCGCACAGTAACGCGCCTGGCTCACGCCATCCTAAGCGCTGGCAGGATATTGAAGAGCTGCTGGAAGCGGGAATCGACGTTTTCACCACCGTGAACGTACAACATCTGGAAAGTCTGAACGATGTGGTGAGCGGCGTCACGGGGATTCAGGTGCGCGAAACCGTCCCCGATCCCTTTTTTGATGCCGCTGATGAAGTGGTACTGGTCGATCTGCCGCCCGACGATCTGCGCCAACGGCTCAACGAAGGTAAAGTGTATATCGCCGGTCAGGCGGAACGCGCTATTGAACATTTTTTCCGCAAGGGCAATCTGATCGCCCTCCGCGAGCTGGCGCTACGCCGGACAGCCGATCGCGTGGACGATCAGATGCGCGCCTGGCGCGCGCATCCGGGCGAAGAAAAAGTATGGCATACCCGCGATGCGATTTTACTGTGTATCGGGCATAACACCGGCAGCGAAAAACTGGTGCGTACCGCGGCGCGTCTGGCCTCCCGGCTCGGCAGCGTCTGGCACGCCGTCTATGTCGAAACGCCAACGTTACACCGCTTACCGGAAAAACAACGGCGGGCTATTTTAAGCGCGCTGCGCCTGGCGCAGGAGCTTGGCGCGGAAACCGCCACCCTGTCCGATCCCGCCGAAGAGAAAGCGGTCGTGCGCTATGCCCGCGAACATAATCTGGGGAAAATCGTCATGGGCCGCCCGGCGTCGCGACGCTGGTGGCGACGTGACGCTTTCGCCGACCGTCTTGCCAGGCGCGCGCCGGATCTCGATCAGGTGATCGTCGCGCTGGAAGAACCGCCAGCCCGCGCATTGGCGCAAGCGCCTGATAACCGACCTTTTAAAGAGAAATGGCGTGGGCAGATTCAGGGCTGTCTGGTCGCCGTGGCGCTTTGCGCCATCACCACGCTTATCGCTATGCAGTGGCTTGTCACCTTCGACGCCGCCAATCTGGTGATGCTCTATTTGCTGGGCGTAGTGGTGATTGCGCTGCTTTACGGACGCTGGCCGTCGGTGGTGGCGACGGTGATTAACGTGGCGAGTTTCGATCTCTTTTTTATCGCGCCACGCGGTACGCTCGCCGTTTCGGACGTGCAGTATTTGCTGACCTTTGCCGTGATGCTGACGGTTGGTCTGGTGATTGGCAATCTTACTGCCGGGGTGCGCTATCAGGCGCGCGTCGCCCGTTATCGGGAACAGCGTACCCGCCATTTATATGAAATGTCTAAAGCGCTGGCCGTCGGGCGTAGCGAACATGATATCGCCGCGACCAGCGAGCGGTTTATCGCCTCGACGTTTCAGGCGCGCAGCCAAATTTTGTTACCTGATGCTAACGGTAAGTTGCTGCCTCTCACCCACCAGCAAGGCATGACGCCGTGGGACGACGCAATTGCGCGCTGGAGTTTTGATAAAGGCCAGCCTGCCGGCGCAGGCACCGATACCCTCCCTGGCGTGCCTTATCAAATCCTGCCGCTGAAAAGCGCCGATAAAACGTACGGTCTGGCTATCGTCGAACCGGGTAATTTGCGTCAGTTAATGGTGCCGGAGCAGCAACGCCTGCTGGAAACATTCACTCTGCTTGTCGCCAACGCGCTGGAACGGCTGACGCTGACCGCCAGCGAAGAACAGGCGCGTCTCGCCAGCGAGCGAGAAAGTATTCGCAACGCTCTGCTGGCGGCGCTGTCGCATGATTTACGCACGCCGCTGACGGTATTGTTCGGCCAGGCGGAAATTTTGACGCTGGATTTAGCCAGCGCAGGATCGCCCCACGCGCGTCAGGCCAGTGAAATCCGCCAGCATATTCTCAACACCACCCGGCTGGTGAATAATTTGCTGGATATGGCGCGTATTCAGTCCGGCGGGTTTAATCTTAAAAAAGAGTGGCTGACGCTGGAAGAGGTCGTCGGGAGCGCGTTACAGATGTTAGAGCCGGGTTTATTGCATCCGATTACATTGTCGCTGCCGCAACAGTTAACGCTTATCCATGTCGATGGCCCCTTATTTGAGCGCGTCCTGATCAACTTGCTGGAAAACGCCGTTAAGTACGCCGGGCCGCAGGCCAGTATCGGCATTGATGCTGCGGTTAAGGACGATCGTTTACAACTGGATGTCTGGGATAACGGGCCGGGTATTCCTGCGGGGCAAGAACAGAAGATTTTCGATAAGTTCGCCCGCGGCAACAAAGAGTCCGCCGTCCCTGGCGTGGGGCTGGGGCTGGCGATTTGCCATGCTATCGTAGAGGTACACGGCGGCACGCTTACCGCCTATAATCGACCGCAGGGCGGCGCCTGTTTCCGTGTGACGCTGCAGCAAGGAAAGCCACCTGAACTTGATGATTTTCATGAGGATATGTGACAAACGTTCTGATTGTTGAAGATGAACAGGCCATCCGCCGCTTTCTGCGCGCCGCGCTGGAAGGCGACGGCCTGCGCGTGTATGAAGCTGAAACATTACAACGTGGTTTACTGGAAGCCGCCACGCGAAAGCCCGATCTGATTATTCTCGATCTCGGCCTGCCGGACGGCGACGGAATCGATTTTATTCGCGACCTGCGTCAGTGGAGCGCAATACCGGTGATTGTCCTTTCCGCCCGCAGCGAAGAAAGCGATAAGATTGCCGCGCTTGACGCCGGAGCTGATGATTACCTGAGCAAGCCATTCGGCATTGGCGAGCTGCAGGCGCGTTTGCGCGTCGCGCTGCGACGGCACGCCGCCAGCCCTTGCGCCGATCCGATCGTCCGCTTTTCCGGCGTGACGGTCGATCTTGCCGCACGGTTGATCCACCGTGGCGACGAAGAAATTCATCTGACGCCGATTGAGTTCCGCCTGCTGGCGGTATTACTCAATAATACCGGCAAAGTATTAACCCAACGGCAGTTATTAAACCAGGTCTGGGGCCCTAACGCCGTGGAGCATAGCCACTATTTGCGCATCTATATGGGACATTTACGCCAGAAACTGGAACAAGATCCCACCCGCCCACGCCATTTTATTACCGAAACCGGAATTGGCTATCGCTTTATGCCGTGAATAGCTATTCATTATTTTTAAATAACTTCTAATTTTTATGTCATTTATTTTCGGCGTCGCGAATAATTATTTTCGCGGCGATATTATATTTTATGGAGAATATAAAAAACATATAATTAACATTTAAGAAACAATCCGTTATTTCACAGCACGATATGCATAATCGCCGACTAATTATTTTTCAAATGATCGTTTTTTGTTGATCTGGTTCACAGATTGCTGGCGCTTCCTGGATAAAATATCCATGCTTTCAATAAATCAATGAAAGGACCTCAAAATGGAAAATAATAATCGTTTTATGCCCCATATAAGGCGGACAACGCATATTATGATGTTTGCCCACCGTAATAGTTTCGACTTTCATTTCTTTAATGCCCGGTAGTTTTTCTGCTACGGGTACTTCAGCATACAGGTCTTTCCGACCCTTATGTCATTCAGGTCTATTGCCTAAATAACTCGAATTGTTAAAAGCGACAGTACGGTAATTCCTTTACGCCCAGCCAGCTAACTATATGGTTTGACAGAAGAAATTCCGACTCAGCGCAATTTTAGTTATCGCGGTTTCTGCCTGTATATCGTAGTACTCAACTCCTTAAATCCTGAATTTCCTGCAACCGGACGGGTTGGGATTTATTACATCTAAAATAAAGCTAATTTACTGATTTTTTTATCAGCGGGATAGCTTTGATTTTTTCCGGAAGAATCAGTTTCTCATGCGAGAAATTGAGGGCCTGCTATTACCTGAAATAAAGAGATGAAAAATGTCAGAATTAAAAATTGCCGTTAGCCGTCATTGCCCGGATTGTTTTTCTACACACCGTAATATTGTAAATGTTGATGAGAGTCGTTTCATCGACGTGGCTGCCATCGTGTTATCCATCGACGACATTGAACACGGAAAACTCGATGAAATCGACGCAACGGGTTACGGTATTCCCGTGTTTGTCGCGACTCATGACGAAGGGCGCGTACCGCCTGAGTATTTGCCGCGTATCTCTGGTGTATTCGAATATAATGAATCCCGTACTGCCTTCTATGGTCGCCAGTTGGAAACCGCAGCAAGCCACTACGAAACGCAGTTACGTCCGCCGTTTTTCCGCGCGCTGGTGGATTATGTCAACCAGGGCAACAGCGCATTTGACTGCCCGGGGCATCAGGGCGGCGAATTCTTCCGCCGTCATCCTGCCGGTAATCAGTTCGTGGAATACTTTGGCGAAACGCTCTTCCGCTCCGACCTATGCAACGCGGACGTGGCGATGGGCGATCTGCTGATTCACGAAGGCGCGCCTTGCATTGCGCAGCAACATGCGGCGAAAGTCTTTAACGCCGATAAGACCTACTTTGTGCTGAACGGGACCTCCTCCTCTAACAAAGTCGTACTCAACGCGCTGTTAACGCCGGGCGATCTGGTACTGTTTGACCGTAACAACCACAAATCTAACCACCACGGCGCATTATTGCAGGCGGGCGCAACGCCAGTTTATCTGGAAACCGCGCGTAACCCGTATGGTTTTATCGGCGGGATCGACGCTCACTGCTTCGAAGAAGATTACCTGCGCGAGCTGATTAGCGAAGTCGCGCCGCAGCGTGCCCGCGAAGCACGTCCATTCCGTCTGGCCGTCATCCAGTTAGGCACCTACGACGGTACCATTTATAACGCCCGTCAGGTCGTCGATAAAATTGGTCATCTGTGCGACTACATCCTGTTTGACTCCGCCTGGGTCGGCTATGAACAATTTATTCCGATGATGGCCGATTGTTCGCCGCTGCTGCTGGAACTGAACGAAAACGATCCGGGTATTCTGGTGACGCAGTCCGTTCACAAACAACAAGCCGGTTTCTCCCAGACCTCGCAGATCCATAAAAAAGATAGCCATATCAAAGGGCAATCGCGCTACGTTCCGCATAAGCGCATGAACAACGCCTTTATGATGCACGCCTCCACTAGCCCGTTCTATCCGCTGTTCGCCGCGCTGGACGTTAACGCCAAAATGCACGAAGGCGTCAGCGGTCGCAATATGTGGATGGATTGCGTGGTTAACGGCATTGATGCCCGTAAATTGATCCTCGAAAACTGTCATCACATCCGTCCGTTCGTACCGGAACTGATTGATGGTAAGCCGTGGCAGTCATACCCGACGTCAGAGATCGCCAGCGATCTGCGCTTCTTCCACTTCGTTCCGGGAGAACACTGGCATGCGTTTGAAGGCTATGCCGAACATCAGTACTTTGTCGACCCTTGCAAACTGCTGCTCACCACACCGGGCATTAATGCAGCGAGCGGCGAATATGAAGACTTTGGCGTTCCTGCCACGATCCTCGCCAACTTCCTGCGCGAGAACGGCGTTGTGCCGGAAAAATGCGACCTCAACTCCATTCTGTTCCTGCTGACGCCGGCAGAAGACATGGCGAAGTTACAACAGCTTGTCGCCCTGCTGGCTCGTTTCGAAAAACTGCTGGAAGCTGATGCGCCGTTAGCGGAAGTATTACCGTCCATCTACAAACAGCATGAAGCGCGTTATGCCGGCTACACCCTGCGTCAGCTTTGCCAGGAGATGCACGATCTCTATGCGCGGCACAACGTGAAACAGCTGCAAAAAGAGATGTTCCGTAAATCGCATTTCCCGAAAGTCAGTATGAATCCGCAAGAGGCCAACTATGCCTATCTGCGCGGCGAGGTCGAACTGGTTCGCCTGCCGGAAGCGGAAGGTCGTATCGCGGCTGAAGGCGCTCTGCCTTACCCGCCGGGAGTGCTGTGTGTAGTTCCGGGTGAAATCTGGGGCGGTTCTGTCCTGCGTTACTTCAGCGCCCTGGAAGAAGGGATCAACCTGCTGCCGGGCTTTGCGCCTGAACTGCAGGGCGTTTATATCGAAGAACACGACGGCCGTAAGCAGGTCTGGTGCTACGTCATTAAACCTCGTGACGCGCAGCGCTCCCTGCTGAAGGAGGAAAAATTATGAGTAAACCTAAATCCAATAAAATGGGTGTCGTGCAGCTCACAATTCTGACTATGGTCAACATGATGGGCTCCGGGATCATCATGCTACCGACCAAACTGTCTGAAGTCGGCACGATATCCATTATCTCATGGCTGGTCACCGCCGTCGGCTCGATGGCGCTGGCCTGGGCGTTTGCGAAATGCGGTATGTTTAGCCGTAAATCCGGCGGCATGGGCGGTTACGCCGAATATGCCTTCGGTAAATCCGGCAACTTTATGGCGAACTATACCTACGGCGTCTCGCTGCTGATCGCCAACGTGGCTATCGCCATTTCCGCTGTCGGCTATGGCACCGAACTGTTCGGCGCCGCGCTGACGCCGCTCCAGATCGGCCTGGCGACTATCGCCGTATTGTGGGTTTGTACTATCGCAAACTTTGGCGGCGCGCGTATTACCGGACAGATCAGTAGCGTTACCGTTTGGGGCGTCATCATTCCGGTTGTCGGCCTGTGCATCATTGGCTGGTTCTGGTTTAGCCCCAGCATGTACGTAGCGTCATGGAACCCGCACCATGTTCCGTTCTTTAGCGCGGTCGGTTCTTCCATCGCCATGACGTTGTGGGCATTTCTTGGACTGGAATCCGCCTGCGCCAACGCAGACGTGGTCGAGAATCCGGAAAAGAACGTCCCCATCGCGGTACTGGGCGGTACGCTGGGCGCGGCGGTCATCTATATCGTTTCGACTAACGTGATTGCCGGGATTGTGCCGAACATGGATCTGGCGAACTCCACGGCGCCGTTTGGTCTGGCGTTTGCCCAGATGTTCACGCCTGCGGTAGGTAAAGTGATCATGGCGCTGATGGTAATGTCCTGCTGCGGCTCGCTGCTGGGCTGGCAGTTCACTATCGCCCAGGTCTTTAAATCCTCCGCTGACGAAGGCTATTTCCCGAAAGTCTTCTCTCGTGTAACGAAAGTCGACGCGCCGGTACAGGGGATGCTGATTATTGTGATTATTCAGACTGGCCTGTCGCTGATGACCATTAGCCCGTCGCTGAATAGTCAGTTTAACGTCCTGGTTAACCTGGCGGTGGTGACGAACATTATTCCGTATATTCTGTCGATGGCCGCGCTGGTTATCATTCAGAAAATGGCGAATGTGCCGTCATCAAAAGCGAAAGTCGCTAACTTCGTGGCCTTCGTTGGCGCCATGTATAGCTTCTACGCGCTATATTCCTCCGGTGAAGAAGCCATGCTGTACGGCTCAATTGTGACCTTCCTCGGCTGGACGTTATATGGCCTGGTCTCACCGCGTTTTGAATTGAAAAATAAACACGGCTGATGGCATGCCCGGGCTGCGGTAACGGTAGTCCGGGCATTTTCACTCTTTGAATAAGATAATAGAAATGAGTAATCCAGAACGGGAAGTCACTGATATAGCAGAAATACTGGCTATTCTCAGTAAACACGAAGTGTGTCGAATAGGGTTTAACGACAATCTCTGTCCGTATGTTGTCCCCGTAAATTTTGGCTACGAGTATCAGAACGGACGCTGGATATTTTATTTTCACGGCGCACGCACCGGGAAAAAGATGCGTCTGTTACGTAAGAACCCGGCAGTATGCATTGAAATGGACGGCGACCATGCATTACTACGTGCCGATGACCCCTGTGATTATAGCTACGCCTACACCAGCGTTTTCGCCACCGGGCTGGCATCGATATTGCAAACACGCGAGGAGATGCGCTACGGCCTGGACGTCATTATGCGCCAGACCGATCCGGGAAAAACCTTCAGTTATCGGGAAGATATGATGAAAGCGGTTTGCGTGGTGCGTATCGAATGCGACGCCCTCACCTGCCGCCGACATCTGGCGCCTCAGAGCGAATAAGTCAGATATCACAAGCGCCTTATCCGGCCTGGAGGCGATTTACAGGCCTGATAAGCACAGCGCCGTTAATATAAAAAAGGAGCCGTAAGGCTCCTTTTTCTTCCATATCGCCCATCAGGCGTTTTTCAATACTTCGCTAACAATTTCAACGGCTTCTTTCTCAATCTGCTTGCGATGTTCTTCCCCCAGGAAGCTTTCGCAATAGATCTTGTAAGCGTCTTCCGTACCGGATGGACGCGCGGCGAACCAGCCGTTATCGGTCATTACCTTCAGGCCGCCAATCGATGCGCCATTACCCGGCGCTGCGGTAAGACGCGCGGTAATCGGGTCGCCTGCCAGCGTGCTGGCGCTGACCATTTCCGGAGACAGTTTAGACAATGCCGCTTTCTGGGCCGAGGTCGCTGCCGCCTGCAGACGGTTATAGCTCGGCGCGCCAAAACGCGCTGCCAGTTCATTGTAATGCTCTTGCGGGTTTTTCCCGGTAACGGCGGTGATTTCCGCCGCCAGCAGGCACATGATGATACCGTCTTTATCGGTAGACCACGGCGTACCGTCGAAACGCAGGAACGAAGCGCCCGCGCTCTCTTCCCCGCCGAAACCAAAGCTGCCGTCGAACAAACCGTCAACAAACCATTTGAAGCCAACCGGCACTTCCACCAGCTTGCGTCCCAAATCATTCACCACGCGGTCAATCATCGCGGAAGAGACCAGCGTCTTACCGACGGCAACATCTTTGCCCCACAGCGGACGATGCTGGAACAGGTAGTTAATGGCGACCGCCAGATAATGGTTCGGGTTCATCAGCCCTGCAGGCGTCACGATGCCATGACGGTCGTAGTCCGGGTCGTTAGCGAAGGCCAGGTCAAACTTGTCACGCAGCGCCAGCAAACCCGCCATCGCGCATTCGGAGGAGCAATCCATGCGGATCGCGCCGTCTTTATCCAGATGCATAAAGCGGAAGGTTTGATCAACCTGATCGTTGACTAACGTCAGGTTAAGCTTGTAATGCTCTGCGATACGTTTCCAGTATTCAATACCGGAGCCGCCCAGCGGATCAACGCCCAGCGTCAGACCGGCTTTCTGAATCGCCGCCATATCAACGATATCCGCCAGCCCTTCGACAAACGGCTGTACCAGATCTACCGCTTTAACGTGGCCCGAGGCCATTGCCGCATCCAGAGAGATGCGCTTAACGCCTTGCAGGCCATCCGCCAGCAGCGCATTGGCGCGATCTTCTACCACTTTAGTGACGTTGGTGTCCGCCGGGCCGCCATTGGGCGGATTATATTTAATACCGCCATCTTCCGGCGGGTTGTGCGACGGCGTAATGACAATACCATCAGCCAGCGGGCCGCCTTTTTTGTTATGGACCAGGATAGCATTTGACACGGCAGGCGTTGGCGTGAAGCCATTATTTTCCTGCACGATAACGTCTACGCCGTTTGCCGCCAGCACTTCCAGCACGGAAATGAAGGCCGGTTCCGAGAGCGCATGGGTGTCTTTCCCCACATAGCAGGGGCCGGTAATGCCATTCTTCGCCCGCTCTTCAGCAATCGCCTGGGCGATCGCCAGAATATGCGGTTCGTTGAAACTGTGACGACCTGCGCTACCGCGATGGCCGGAAGTGCCAAATTTCACGGCATGTTCTGCATTCCCTGCCTCCGGTTTCAGTACATAATACTGCGCCGTCAGTTGGGCGACGTTAATCAAATCACTCTGTTGCGCGGGTTGTCCTGCGCGGTTGTGGATTGCCATTGCCTGGTCCTTCTAATGCAAGGATTAAATTGTTCCGCAAACCTTTTCAATCAATTCCGCCGGGAATTGCATTGACTGCATGATGTGTTCGATCATGCTGCATTTACGGCCGGTGTTGGTGTTGGTGATCACCCAGTACGGCGTGCCGGGAACGTGCTTAGGTTTAGTTTGATTCCCATTTTTCAGCAGCGTTTGTTCATCCGCCGCAAAATAGACGCGCGTGCGGCCATGCAACGACTCCGTCGCCTCCGCAAACGCGTGGTGATCCAGTGAATAGAGTGTAGTCAGAATCAGCATAAAGCGGTTGACCGCTTTTTTCTGCTCGGCATATTCGTCAGACAACAACAGCTCACGCATCGCGCGAACTTTGTCTTTTACCGGGTTGACCGGTTTCGCTTCGGCAACGGGTTGCGCCGCAGGCGTCCCCTTCACCGCTGAAGCCGTTGGCTGTGTCGTGGCGGAAAACTTCAACATACGCCGTAAAATGTCGGATGCGCTCTCGCCGATATGCTTGGTGTGGCTGGCAATATAGCTATAGAGTTCATCATCAACTTCAATCGTTTTCATCTTAATCCAGTGCGATGTCTTTGCTGAATACAAGTCATTGGGATTATAGGAACAAATCCCAACAGCGGATAGCGTTAAGCCAGGCTGACAAAAAAACTCGGAGTAAACCTTAGAGGTTGCAGCCCAGTGGCAGAATGGTCAACATAATACCCTAACCCGACAGAGCGAAAAAAAGAACTTTGCCATGAAATTAAACATCCGAGCGCAATCTGCACAAAACCTGCACAATAATTCCCCCATCGTTCTCGTTCATGGCCTGTTTGGCAGCCTGGACAACCTCGGCGTACTGGCGCGCGATCTGGTGACCGATCACGACATTATTCAGGTCGATATGCGCAATCATGGTTTATCGCCGCGCGATCCGGTCATGGATTATCCGGCAATGGCCCAGGATCTTCTGGATACGCTTGACGCGCAGCAGATTGAAAAAGCGACGTTTATTGGTCATTCCATGGGTGGAAAAGCGGTAATGGCGCTGACGGCGCTGGCGCCCGATCGCATCGATCGTCTGGTCGCGATTGATATCGCCCCCGTGGATTATCACGTTCGCCGCCACGATCGCATTTTCGCGGCCATTAACGCCGTCAGCGAATCCGACGCGACATCCCGCCAACAGGCGGCAGGGATTATGCGCCAACACCTCAACGAAGAAGGCGTAATCCAGTTTCTGTTAAAATCCTGGGCTGAAGGCGAATGGCGTTTTAATGTTCCGGTATTATGGGAGCAGTATCCGCATATCGTCGGCTGGGAAACCATTCCGCCCTGGGAACATCCGGCACTGTTTATTCCAGGCGGTAACTCGCCGTACGTGACCGAAGCGTACCGCGACGCGCTGCTGGCGCAATTCCCTTTGGCGCGCGCGCATGTGATCGCCGGCGCGGGCCACTGGGTACATGCCGAAAAACCAGAGGCGGTTCTGCGCGCCATCCGCCGTTATCTGCACGATAAACGCTAACTGATTAAAAACTCATCGCCCGTGCGCGATTACGCGCGCGGGCGTTGGCGTCGCTTCCTCGCTGATGTATGATGGCGCGCTATCCATCCGGGCATAAGCCTGGCTGATTGTTTCCCCCGAAGTCACCAAAATCATGGCCAAAGAACAAACGGACCGTACGACATTAGATCTGTTCGCGCACGAGCGTCGCCCGGGACGACCTAAAACGAATCCGCTTTCGCGCGATGAACAGTTACGCATCAACAAGCGCAACCAGTTAAAACGCGACAAAGTTCGTGGCCTCAAGCGTGTCGAATTAAAACTCAACGCACAAGCGGTTGACGCGCTAAATGAGCTGGCCGAAGCGCGCAACATTAGCCGCAGCGAGCTCATTGAAGAAATATTAATGAAGCAGCTTATGGCGCTGCGCGGCCAGGGTTTAGTCTGAAAATAAGTTTTGTTTCATATTTCGTGTAGCAGAGCGTGCAGTCCCGCGTGATTGCTGTTTCCGCATATCTGCCTGTTCTGCTATGATTGCCCTTATCCGTGGGCAATTCGCCACCACCATTTCAATAAGTTTCAAGAGGTTATTTTACTCATGGCAATCACTGGCATCTTTTTCGGCAGCGACACCGGTAATACCGAAAATATCGCAAAAATGATTCAAAAACAGCTTGGTAAAGACGTTGCCGATGTGCATGACATTGCAAAAAGCAGTAAAGAAGACCTGGAAGGGTATGACATTCTGCTGCTGGGCATCCCAACCTGGTACTATGGCGAAGCGCAATGTGACTGGGATGACTTCTTCCCGACTCTCGAAGAGATTGACTTTAACGGTAAGCTGGTGGCGCTGTTTGGCTGTGGCGATCAGGAAGACTACGCGGAATACTTCTGTGATGCGCTGGGCACGATTCGCGACATTATTGAGCCGCGCGGCGCCACGATTGTGGGTCACTGGCCAACCGCAGGCTATCATTTTGAAGCCTCTAAAGGTCTGGCTGACGACGATCATTTTGTCGGTCTGGCGATTGACGAAGACCGTCAGCCTGAACTGACCGCCGAGCGTGTTGAAAAATGGGTTAAGCAAGTTTCAGCTGAATTGCACCTCGACGACATCCTCAACGCCTAATCTTATGCGGCGCAGCGTTATATCTGCGCCGCATCAATAGACAAGACCAATCAAAATAATTGCTACAAATTTGTAACTTTCGCACCCATCCCTGTACAATGTCCGGGTGTAATCAGGTGGCGCCAGAATTTGCAGGCAAAACCACAGTTTTATTAATATCTGCGAGAGACTTGCGGTTTTCATTTCGGCATGGCAGTCCTATAATGATACGCATTATCTTGAGTGCAATTTCTGTCACTTCTCTAATGAAGTGAATCGTTTAGCAACAGGACAGATTCCGCATGACTGACAACAATACCGCATTAAAGAAGGCTGGCCTGAAAGTAACGCTTCCTCGTTTAAAAATTCTGGAAGTTCTTCAGGAACCAGATAACCATCACGTCAGTGCGGAAGATTTATACAAACGCCTGATCGACATGGGTGAAGAAATCGGTCTGGCAACCGTATACCGTGTGCTGAACCAGTTTGACGATGCCGGTATCGTGACCCGCCATAATTTTGAAGGCGGTAAATCCGTTTTTGAACTGACGCAACAGCATCATCACGACCATCTTATCTGCCTTGACTGCGGAAAAGTGATTGAATTTAGTGATGACTCTATTGAAGCGCGCCAGCGTGAAATTGCGGCGAAACACGGTATTCGTTTAACTAATCACAGCCTCTATCTTTACGGCCACTGCGCTGAAGGAGACTGCCGCGAAGACGAGCACGCGCACGATGACGCGACTAAATAAGTGTAAATCTTTCGAAGAGCCAACCGCCCGGTTGGCTTTTTTATATCCTCCTCTTTCCTGCCGCTTGATGTTGATTTAATGTAAAAAACGCTATCGCATCTCAGGAGAGCAGGAATGGAGCTTCGCCAGTTACGCTATTTCGTGCGTATTATTGAAACCGGCAGTATGGGCAGCGCCGCGCAGGATCTTGATATTGGCGTTTCAGCATTAAGTCAACAGATGTCCCGTCTGGAAAACGAGCTTGCCATCCGTCTGCTGCAGCGCACTTCGCGCGGCGTAACGCCAACCAACGCCGGGCTGGCCTTTTATTCGCAGGCGCAACTCGCCCTGCGTCATGCCGACGACGCGATTCTCGCCGCCAGAGAAGCGCGCCTTTCCGGTCATGTGAGCGTAGGAATGGCCCCCAGTACCGCCTCCATACTGGGTATACCGTTTATCCATGCCATGCAGGAAAACTATGCCGATGTCCGACTGCATGTGGTGGAAAGCTTGTCCGGTAATCTGGAAAGAATGATCAATACCCGCCAGATTGATTTAGCCGTTGTTTTTCAAAAAGATAAAATCCTGCGCTGGAGCGCCAGACCGATCCTTGAAGAACAGCTTTTTCTGATTGGCTCCCATGCCCTGCTGGCGGCGCTTCCTGATAACCCGATCACACCAGAACAACTGGCAGGCATTCCGCTCATTATGCCAAGCCAGGGACATGGGCTGCGCGGCAGGCTGGACGCTGTCTGCCAGGAACATGCGCTTAACGTTGAAATCGTCGCGGAAATTGACGGCCTGGCGTTGTTGATGCGCGCCGTGCGCGACGGTCTTGGCGCCACGTTGCAGCCCGGCGCGGCGATTTCTCATCTGGATAACGACGCGCTACGCGTGATCGGCGTCCATAATCCGGTACTCAGCCGCCCCAATTTTTTAGTCAGCCTGTCGGATGATGAACTGACGCCCGCCGGCCTTGCCGCCAGAGTAGTCCTTACCAAAGTTATGCGTCAGTTAGTCGACGCTGGTGAATGGCCAGGCGCAACCCTTTACGCTTACTAAACCCCTGTTTAGCGCTACCTGATAGCGCGCCGCTTATTTATCCGTATACATTTCAATTACAAATTTAACAAATAGTTAAATGGTACGGGAGTATAAGATGGTTGATGTACTGGTGATAGGCGGAGGCAATGCCGCATTATGCGCCGCACTGACCGCACGGGAAGCGGGCGCATCGGTTCTGCTGCTGGAGGCTGCCCCGCGGGAATGGCGCGGCGGAAATTCTCAGCACACACGAAACCTGCGCTGTATGCATGATGCGCCGCAGGATGTGCTGGTAGAAAGCTATCCTGAAGAGGAATTCTGGCAGGATCTGTGGCGAGTCACCGACGGCAACACCAACGAGGCGCTGGCGCGGCTGGTCATTCGCACCTCTTCACAATGCCGCGACTGGATGCGCAAACATGGCGTTAACTTTCAACCGCCACTATCTGGGGCGCTCCACGTTGCGCGCACCAATGCGTTTTTTATGGGCGGAGGGAAAGCGCTCGTCAATGCCTATTACCGTAGCGCCGAACGGCTGGGCGTACAGATTCGCTATAACACGCCGGTTCACGCGCTTGAACTTCATGACGGCGAATTCGTAGCAGCGCTGGCAGGTAGCGAACGTATTACCGCCAAAGCCTGCGTATTAGCGGCTGGCGGTTTCGAATCAAACCGTGAATGGCTGCGGGAGGCCTGGGGAGAAAACGCCCGCGGCGAATGGCCCGCGGATAATTTCCTGATTCGCGGCACGCGTTTTAACCAGGGCGTATTACTCAAATTTATGATGGATGCCGGCGCGGATATCATTGGCGATCCGTCCCAGTCGCACTGCGTAGCGATTGATGCCAGGGCGCCGCTGTACGACGGCGGTATTTGTACTCGCGTGGATTGCGTATCGCTGGGTATTGTCGTGAATCGCGACGCCGAACGTTTTTATGATGAAGGCGAAGATTTCTGGCCGAAGCGTTACGCCATTTGGGGGCGGCTGGTGGCTCAACAGCCAGGACAAATTGGCTATTCGATTATTGACAGCAAAGCCATCGGCCACTTTATGCCGCCGGTTTTTCCTGGCGCGCAGGCCAATACGCTGGCTGAACTGGCCTGCCAGTTGGGGCTGGACGCGGAAAAACTTACCCATACCGTCACGCAGTATAACCAGGCCTGCCAACCCGGTCATTTTGATCATACCTTGCTTGATGACTGCGCCACTAAAAACCTGACGCCGGCGAAAACCCACTGGGCGCGCCCGCTTGATGCGCCGCCCTACTACGGTTATGCGCTGCGACCCGGCATCACATTTACCTACCTGGGCCTGAAAGTTAACGAACGTGCCGCGGTGCATTTTGCCGGTCATCCAAGCCGCAACCTATTTGTTGCTGGCGAGATGATGGCAGGAAATGTTCTGGGCAAGGGGTATACCGCAGGCGTCGGCATGTCTATCGGCACAACCTTTGGCCGCATTGCGGGAATAGAAGCCGCTCGCGCGGCGCACAAGGAGGCGCAGCATGAAACAGCTTGAAAAATTAATCATTGAGGCCACCGTGCTTACCGAACCGGAAGCCGAGGTCGAACGCGTCATGCAAGTGTGTAACGCATGTCGCTACTGCGAAGGTTTTTGCGCGGTATTTCCGGCGATGACCCAGCGGCTCGAATTCGGTAAAGCCGATATTCATTATCTGGCAAATTTATGTCATAACTGCGGTGCCTGCCTGCACGCGTGCCAGTACGCGCCACCCCATGAATTTGCCATTAACGTGCCGAAAGCGATGGCGCAAGCCCGCCTGGAGACGTATCAACAGTATGCCCAGCCCGCCGCTTTTGGCGCGTTATACCGTCGGGCGGGGATCACCGTCGCGCTGGCGCTGATAGTCGGTCTGACGCTCTTTTTATTACTGACGATGGCGCTGAAAGGGTCGCTGATTCATCCGCCGCTGGCCGGTGACTTCTATCAAATTTTTCCGCATAGCCTGCTGGCATGGATGTTTGGCTCAGTTTTTGTGTTGGCAATCGGTTTGCTTATGGCGGGCGTAATCCGCTTCTGGCGTGAGATCTCGCCGGGGGTACCGCGTTCGGCGGAGATTGCGGAAGCGTCGCACAATGCGTTAACGCTGAAATATCTCGACGGCGGTCACGGCAAAGGCTGTAACGAAGCGGACGATGCGTTCACGCTGCTGCGCCGTCGCTTTCATCACTTTACCTTCTACGGTTTTATGCTCTGTTTTGCCGCCACGGTCGTGGCGACGGGCTATCACTACGTCGCCGGTTGGGAAGCGCCCTACCCGTTCTTTAGCCTGCCGGTCATGCTCGGCACGCTGGGCGGTATCGGTCTGCTTATCGGCCCGGCCGGGCTACTGTGGCTCAATCTGCGGCGGTCGCCGTTACATGGCGATGCGCGCCAGAAACCCATGGATCGCGGCTTTATTCTGCTGCTGTTCTTAACCAGCCTTACCGGGCTGGCGCTGCTGGCAGGCAGAGACACCAGCGGAATGGGCATACTGCTGGCGCTCCATTTAGGCGTGGTGATGGCGCTCTTTCTCACCCTTCCCTACGGAAAATTCGCCCACGGATTTTTCCGCTGCGCGGCCTTACTCAAATGGGCAGTTGAGAAGCGACGCGGAAAACATGCGGGGGATACAGGCAACTGACCCGCAACATCTTACCCATAAAACAATAAAGACAGTGGAGAGCAAACCCTATGGCACAACACACACCTGCAACATCGCGCGCCGGCACGTTCGGCGCAATACTGCGCGTGACAAGCGGCAATTTTCTTGAACAGTTTGATTTTTTCTTGTTCGGATTTTACGCCACCTATATCGCCAGAACGTTTTTTCCGGCGGAAAGCGAATTTGCCTCATTAATGTTGACCTTTGCCGTCTTTGGCTCCGGTTTTTTAATGCGCCCCGTCGGCGCGATTGTGCTTGGCGCCTATATTGACAGAATCGGACGCCGTAAAGGGCTGATGGTGACGCTGGCGATTATGGGCTGCGGTACGTTGCTCATCGCCCTCGTCCCCGGCTACCAAACGATCGGCCTGGCAGCGCCTGCGTTGGTGCTGTTGGGCCGGTTATTACAAGGATTTTCTGCGGGCGTTGAGTTAGGCGGCGTCTCAGTCTATCTGTCCGAAATCGCAACGCCAGGCAATAAAGGGTTTTATACCAGCTGGCAATCTGCCAGTCAGCAGGTCGCGATCGTTGTCGCCGCGTTGATTGGTTATAGCCTGAATATCACGCTGGGACACGACGCGATATCGGAGTGGGGCTGGCGAATTCCGTTCTTTATCGGCTGTATGATCATTCCGCTGATTTTTGTTTTACGTCGTTCATTACAAGAAACAGAAGCGTTTTTACAACGCAAGCATCGCCCCGACACCAGGGAAATTTTTGCAACTATCGCCAAAAACTGGCGCATTATTACAGCCGGAACGCTGCTGGTGGCGATGACCACCACAACATTTTATTTTATCACCGTTTATACGCCGACCTATGGCAGAACCGTGCTTAATCTCAGCGCACGGGACAGTTTGATCGTCACCATGTTAGTGGGGGTGTCCAATTTTATCTGGTTACCCATTGGCGGCGCGATTTCCGACCGGATTGGCCGTCGCGCCGTGTTAATGGGCATTACGTTGCTGGCGCTGATCACCACCTGGCCCGTCATGCAGTGGCTGACCGCCGCGCCCGACTTTACCCGCATGACGCTGGTACTGCTGTGGTTCTCTTTCTTTTTTGGCATGTATAACGGCGCAATGGTCGCGGCGTTAACCGAAGTGATGCCAGTCTATGTGCGTACCGTTGGTTTCTCGCTGGCCTTTAGCCTGGCGACGGCAATTTTTGGCGGCCTGACGCCGGCCATCTCTACCGCGCTGGTAAAGTTAACCGGCGATAAAAGCTCGCCAGGCTGGTGGCTGATGTGCGCAGCGTTATGTGGACTTGCCGCGACGGCGATGCTGTTTGTACGTCTGAGTCGCGGCTATATCGCGGCAGAAAATAAAGCCTGAAAAAACCACGGGCGGAAAACATTCGCCCGTGGGTGGCAAGGCAGGGTTTTATTGCACGTTATTATGACTGCGAATTTCCTGCCAGACCTTATCGCAGTCAGCCTTGACCGCCTGATCGTTACCCGTGCGCGTCGCCTGAATGCACTGCTGATAGTCCAGTACCCGCACGCTTTCTTCGTTAGCAAATTGCTGATGTTTGCGCTCTTTTTTAAGGACATTCAGTACGCTTTGGCAGGCCTCTATCTTCTCAGGCGAGCCCTGTGCGGTATTGATACAGGCGCTGTACGCCTCTTTCAGCCGACTATCTTCTTCCGGCGCGGGTGATGACGCGCAGGCCGTCAAACCGGCGGTCATGCTGGCGATGAGTAAAATTTTTTTCATAGGTCGTTCCTCAACAGCGCGGCAGACCGGCAGCCTGCCGCATCTGACATCAGAAAATAGTGAATGGCGCAATAACGATAAATTTCACGTCACGTTCATCCTGGAAGATGTTGCCGTAACCACCGCCCCAGCTTGGAATATTGGAGTGGTTGTCATATTCGGTGAAGTGCAGTTTGAACATGGTGCCTTTGGCACGCCCCTCCTGCAGGGTATAGACCGCATCCAGACTGTATGAGGACTCTTCGATAGTGCGGTTTTTGTCGTAGTAAGCATCCGGGTTACTTTGCCAGGTTGCCGGTTTAGCATCCCAGGCGTAAACGTAAGACGCACCCACAGCCCAGCCCGGCAGATTCCAGTTTTTCAGGTCATACATCGCGCCGAAGAAAACCGCCTTTTCACCGTTAGCGTTAAAGTCGGAGCGGTTATCCCACCAGATATCCAGACGACCGTTTGAAGAGGCGTAGGTTGGCGTCATACGTTGCAGAAAATAGCCCTGCTGACCGTCCGCTTTCACCCAGGTGCCTTCCAGACGCAGGTCAACCACTTCCGCGATTTTGTAGCCGAAGGTCAACGCCTGCAACCAGGCCGTACCGTCGTAAATATCATTCACGCTGCGATCGTCTACTTTGTCGCGCGCGCCGTAGAACTGGTAACTGGTGGTGAACGGATTGCCGCCTAAATCAAATTTATAGCTGGCCTTTGCGAAATATTGATCGACATAGCCTTCGGACTGACCAAACGCCGCTTCCAGCACCAGATCATTTTTAAAGTCGTACTTCGCGCCGATAGAGTGGAGATAATCCACATTGGTTTTTTTATCCGCCTGATAAAACTTATCCATTTCGGTATGCCACGGCGCTTTATATTCGTTAGTCCACATGTAGGAAAAACTTAACGCGCCCGCATCGCCATAGTCAAAACTGGCGCCGGCTTCCGCACCCTGATAGGTACCCGGCATAAAACTCCAGTGCGGCGCTAACAGCGTCTGACCGGTAGGCTGAATATAACCGGCGCGCGCCCAGACCGGGCCATATTTAAATTTCGCTGCGGCTTTATAAAGACTGATACCGCTCTTATCGCCGGAATAGTCTTCGTCGTAGCCTTTATTCTTTTTCGAGAAGGCAATTTCGTTTGGATGACCGCTGTCGCCGTTTTCTGCCATTTCAATCGCGGTAAACGCCGCGATATCCAGACCGAACATATCCGCGGCGTAACCAGACTGAAAATCCAGGTTAGCGTTCCAGGTCGCATGAGAAAGGTTAGTTTTATATTTGTCGCCGTCGGTCACATCTTTGCGATCGCGTTCACGCTGCCAATAATAGATGCCGCCCGTTAACGTGGAGTCGTCGAAAAAGCCGGAGGCTTGCGCCTGCGGAACAACGATCCACCCCGACATTGCTGTGATACCGGCGATAGCCAGAGCCAGCGTACTACGTTTGCCACTAAACGTACGCATAAGTTAATCCTCTTTGACGTATAAATTGCTGCCGACAAAAGCGAACAGCGAAAAAATAAAAATAAAAAGTAGCGCTGAGAAACCTCATTTACTACGTTAAATAGACTATTTTTCGCGATGCGAATTATCAATCTCTTTCTGTAACCAGTATGTAATAATATGAGCAACCGCACATATTTAATTGCTTTCTGTTACATTCGACTGCTGGTGGGGGAAGCAGACCGCCAGAAAGAAAATTGACTTGTTTTCCATAGGCATGAAAATAATTGTCTCCTGTTGACCTGACGCTTATAACATTTAGATTAATAATCATTTATCAGATCAATAATTTTCAGAGAATAATTAATTCGCCTCGCAAAAAAGAGAATCGACTTAGAGCCTATCCCACCAGGCGTTATTGGCGCAGCCAGTTTGGACACGGACAGCGCGCAAAAACCGGAGCGTACACGTAGTACGTGAGGATTTTGAGCACTGCCCAGGTCCAAAATGGCAAGTAAAATAGCCCTAATGGGATAGGCTCTTGGAAATGCAGAGAAAAAACGCCGCAAAACGCGGCGTTGACAAGGTATTTTTACAGCATTCGCCTGTTGGCGCAGTGCTTATTCGCCCGCTTTCGCCCAGGTATCACGCAGGCCCACAGTGCGGTTAAAGACCAGCTTATCGGCCGTTGCATAGCGGCTGTCGAGGCAGAAGTAGCCTTCACGTTCAAACTGGAAAGCTTTCCCTGCTACCGCCGCTTTCAGCGACGGCTCACCATAACCCTGCTTAATCACTAATGATTCGGGGTTGATAACGGACAGGAAGTCCTCCGCGGCGCCCGGGTTCGGCACGCTGAACAGACGGTCGTAGAGACGAATTTCAATCGGCAGCGCATGTGCTGCGCTAACCCAGTGGATTACGCCTTTCACTTTACGCCCGTCAGCCGGATCTTTACTCAGCGTATCGGCATCATAGGTACAGAAGATGGTGGTGATATTCCCTTCGGCATCCTTCTCTACGCGCTCCGCTTTAATGACGTAGGCATTACGCAGACGCACTTCTTTGCCCATCACCAGACGCTTGTACTGCTTGTTCGCTTCTTCGCGGAAATCTGCGCGATCGATCCAGATCTCACCGCTAAACGGCACTTCACGGCTGCCCATCTCCGGTTTATTCGGATGGTTAGGCATGGTAACCATTTCGCTCTCACCCTGCGGGTAGTTTTCGATAACCAGTTTTACCGGATCGATTACCGCCATCGCGCGCGGCGCGTTTTCGTTCAGATCTTCGCGAATGCAGGATTCCAGCGACGCCATCTCAATGGTGTTGTCCTGCTTGGTGACGCCGATGCGTTTGCAGAACTCACGAATAGAAGCCGCGGTATAGCCGCGACGGCGCAGACCGGAAATAGTCGGCATACGCGGATCATCCCAGCCTTCAACGTGTTTGTCGGTCACCAGCAGGTTCAGCTTACGCTTGGACATCACGGTATATTCCAGATTCAGCCGCGAGAATTCGTACTGGCGCGGGTGAACCGGAATGGTGATGTTGTCCAGTACCCAGTCGTACAGACGACGGTTGTCCTGGAACTCCAGCGTACACAGAGAATGAGTAATACCTTCCAGCGCATCGCTGATGCAGTGAGTAAAGTCGTACATCGGGTAGATGCACCACTTGTTGCCGGTCTGATGATGCTCGGCGAATTTAATGCGATACAGCACCGGATCGCGCATCACGATAAACGGCGACGCCATGTCGATTTTAGCGCGCAGACAGGCTTTACCCTCTTCAAAACCGCCGGTACGCATTTTTTCAAATAGCGCGAGGTTCTCTTCGACGCTGCGATCGCGGAACGGGCTGTTTTTACCCGGCGCGGTCAGCGTACCGCGGTATTCGCGGATCTGCTCCGGCGTCAGCTCATCAACGTAGGCCAGGCCTTTATTGATTAGCTCGACCGCATAGGCGTGCAGTTGGTCAAAGTAATCGGAGGAGTAGCGAATATCGCCAGACCAGTGAAAGCCTAACCACTCGACGTCGTTTTTAATCGAATCAACGTACTCGATATCTTCTTTTACCGGGTTGGTGTCATCGAAACGCAGGTTGCACTGGCCCTGATAATCTTGCGCGATGCCAAAGTTCAGGCAGATAGATTTCGCGTGGCCGATGTGCAGATAGCCATTCGGCTCCGGCGGAAAACGGGTATGGACAGTGGTATGTTTACCACTCGCCAGATCTTCATCAATAATCTGACGAATAAAGTTAGTCGGGCGGGCTTCAGCCTCACTCATCGTGGATTCCTCAAAGCGTAAACAACGTATAACGGCATATGATCTTATAAGCCGGACAGACTGACAACCTTTAGTTACTTAAAAAGTGGCTTTGCAGAAAATATTGGGGCTAATTGCGGTAAAAAAAAGCGGCGAAGGTTTCCCTCTGCCGCTTATGTTTTCTGTGATATCGCCGGATGACGTCTTACGCCTTATCCGGCCAGGAAGCGATTATTTGCTCTTGATCTCGTACAGCGGCGTTTGACCCGCTACCACGTGACCATCCGCTTTGATGACCAGAGCGCTGAAGTCATCGCTGTTGCTGCAAACAACCGGGCTTATCATGGAACGCGCATTGGCATTCAGGAAGTCCAGATCCAGTTCCAGAACCGGCTGACCCGCCGTGACTTCCGCACCCTCTTCTACCAGACGCTTGAAGCCCTGACCGTTCAGCGCGACAGTATCGATACCCATATGGACAACGATCTCCGCGCCTTTTTCGGTTTCCAGACAGAACGCGTGGTTAGTGTTGAAGATTTTCACAATAGTACCCGCCGCCGGAGAAACCACGGTTTTATCGGTGGGTTTCACCGCTACGCCGTCGCCGACCGCTTTGCTGGCGAAAGCTTCATCCGGTACCTGATCCAGCGCCACTACCTCACCGGTAATCGGAGAGACCAGTTCAGCGATAGTCACCGCATTCGGCACCGCCTGGGGTTTGGCCGCCGGAGCAGGTGTTGCAACGTGAGCCGCATCAGCAGACGCTGCCGCGACCGGTCCCCGCGCCACCACTTTCTTCATTTCATCGCCAATCGATTCCGCTTTCGCGCCGACAATAACCTGAATGGTCTGTTTGTTCAGTTTCACCACGCCGGAAGCGCCGAGGCGTTTGCAGGCCGCATCGTTGACACGAGCAGAGTCATTCACGGTCAGGCGCAGACGGGTAATACACGCATCGATCGCTTTCAGGTTGTCCGTACCGCCAACCGCAGCAATATAGCTGGTCGCCAGTTGCGTTAACCCTTCTTCGGTGTTGCTGTTGGCTTCTTCCGTTACCATCTCATCAACTTTATCTTCGCGGCCCGGCGTTTTCAGGTTAAACATACGAATAACCGCGCTGAACAGCAGGAAGTAGATGATAAAGAATACAACGCCCATCACCAGCAACATCCAGACGTTATTGCTGGCCGCTGGCAGGTTATACATCAGAACATAGTCGATCGCGCCTGCCGAGAAAGAGAAGCCTGCATGGATACCCAGCAGCGTCGCGACGAACAGGCTGATACCGGTCAAAATGGCGTGCAGGAGGTACAGCAGCGGCGCCAGGAACATAAACAGGAATTCCAGCGGCTCGGTTACGCCGGTCAGAAACGCGGTAATCGCGACAGACAGCAGCATACCGCCCACCATCGGACGACGTTCTTTCGGCGCGGCGAAATACATCGCCAGAGCGGCGCCCGGCAGACCAAACATCATGATCGGGAAGAAGCCGGACATAAACATCCCCGCCGTGCCGTCGCCAGCATAGAAGCGGTTGATGTCGCCGTGGAATACAGTGCCTGCGGCATTGGTGAATTCGCCAATCTGGAACCAGGCGATGGTGTTCAGTACCTGATGCAGACCGGTTGGGATCAGCAGACGGTTGATGAAGCCAAAGATACCGGAACCCAGCGCGCCTGCGGAAACGATCCATTCACCGCCCGCATGGATGCCATGCTGTACCGGCGGCCAGACGTAACCGAAAATAGCGGCCAGCACCAGACAGAAAAAGCCCGTTGCGATCGGCACAAAACGTTTTCCACCGAAGAAACTGAGAAAATCAGGCAGTTTGATACCAGACCAGCGATTATAAACCGCGCCGCCGACCAGACCGGTAATAATCCCCGCCAGCACGCCCATGTTGATTTCCGGGTTAATCGTCACCATCGCTTTGGTCATGACGAAGTAACCCACGGCTCCCGCCAGCGCTGCCGCGCCCGCGCTATCTTTAGACCAACTGGATGCCACGCCGATAGCGAAGACCAGCGCCAGGTTATCGAAAATAGACCCGCCCGCTTGCGCGATAAACGGCATATTCAGCAAATCTGGTTGGCCGAATCGCAGCAACAACGCTGCCACCGGCAACACGGCGATAGGGAGCTGCAACGCCCTACCCAGCCGCTGGAAAAAACCTAAAATATTCATCTTATTCCCCCTACGAGACGCCGATATGGCTTCTTTGAAGCCGTTTTTTATTGTGCTGCAAACGTTAAAAACGTGATGTTCTGTAATCGAACGGTGAGATCATCTTCTGCAGAGTGTGTGGAAAATTAATTCGCCTCGCAAATTAAACGGGTGTTTTTTGTGATTATAATCACTAAATATCGTAATTACCCCCACCATCCACTGGCTAACACGGAAAACTTATTTTATGATTCAAAAAATCAGGACGGATTGAACACGAACCCTGGATATCCAGGTTACGCTTAATACGATCCGCCAAATTTTGACATTGATTATTGAGGTGAAGAATGAGACTGATCCCCCTGAGTACCGCAGAACAGGTTGGCAAATGGGCCGCTCGCCATATCGTTAACCGTATTAATGCGTTCAAACCGACCGCCGATCGTCCGTTTGTCCTTGGACTGCCTACCGGCGGTACGCCGCTAACGGCGTACAAAGCGCTGGTTGAGATGCACAAAGCGGGCGAGGTCAGCTTTAAGCATGTGGTCACCTTTAATATGGACGAATATGTTGGCCTGCCGAAAGAGCACCCGGAAAGCTACCACAGCTTTATGCATCGTAACTTTTTCGATCACGTTGATATTCCAGCAGAAAACATCAATCTTCTCAACGGTAACGCACCGGATATCGATGCAGAATGCCGTCAATATGAAGAAAAAATTCGTTCTTACGGTAAAATCCATCTGTTTATGGGCGGCGTCGGCAACGACGGTCACATCGCCTTTAACGAACCGGCGTCTTCCCTGGCTTCCCGTACCCGTATCAAAACGTTAACCCATGATACTCGCGTAGCGAACTCCCGCTTCTTTGACGGCGACGTAAACCAGGTGCCGAAATACGCGCTGACGGTAGGCGTGGGCACGCTGCTGGATGCGGAAGAAGTGATGATTCTGGTGCTGGGCCATCAGAAAGCCCAGGCGCTGCAGGCGGCGGTTGAAGGCAACGTCAACCACATGTGGACTATTAGCTGCCTGCAACTCCATCCGAAAGCGGTTGTGGTATGCGATGAGCCGTCCACAATGGAACTTAAAGTTAAAACATTGAAATATTTCAATGAATTAGAAGCAGAAAATATTAAAGGTCTGTAATGTTGTCTCCGCCCCGCCAGTCAATGCGGGGCGGTAAATTTTTGATATCGGGGGTCAGAATGTATGCTTTAACCCAGGGCCGGATCTATACCGGTCACGAAATTCTTGATGACCATGCGCTTGTTGTCGCTAATGGCCTGATTGACCGCGTTTGTCCGATGGCCGAACTGCCGCCGGGAATAGAACAACGCTCATTGAATGGGGCCATTCTCTCCCCCGGTTTTATTGATGTGCAGTTAAACGGCTGCGGCGGCGTGCAGTTTAACGATACCGCAGAAGCCGTCAGCGTTGAAACGCTGGAAATTATGCAGAAAGCCAATGAAAAATCGGGCTGTACTAACTTTCTGCCAACGCTTATCACTACCAGCGACGAATTGATGAAACAGGGTATTCGCGTCATGCGCGAATACCTGGAAAAACATCCGCACCAGGCGCTGGGTCTCCACCTGGAAGGGCCCTGGCTTAATCTGGTAAAAAAAGGCACCCATAATCCTGATTTCGTACGTAAACCAGACGCTGCGCTGGTCGATTTCTTGTGCGATAATGCCGACGTCATCACCAAAGTTACACTCGCGCCGGAAATGGTGCCTGCCGACGTAATCGCTAAACTGGCGAATGCGGGCATTGTGGTTTCCGCAGGCCACTCCAACGCGACGTTAAAAGAGGCAAAAGCGGGCTTCCGCGCCGGGATTACCTTTGCGACTCACCTGTTTAACGCGATGCCGTACATTACAGGGCGTGAGCCGGGCCTTGCTGGCGCCGTTCTGGACGAAGCGGATATTTATTGCGGCGTTATCGCCGATGGTCTGCATGTCGACTACGCCAACATTCGCAATGCCAAACGCCTGAAAGGCGACAAACTTTGTCTGGTGACAGACGCCACCGCACCGGCGGGGGCCAATATTGAGCAGTTCATTTTCGCAGGTAAAACAATATACTACCGCAATGGACTGTGTGTGGATGAAAACGGTACGTTGAGCGGTTCGTCCTTAACCATGATTGAAGGCGTACGTAACCTGGTCGCGCATTGCGGCATCGCGCTGGATGAAGTGCTGCGCATGGCAACGCTCTATCCGGCTCGCGCTATCGGCGTTGATAAGCATCTCGGTAGCATTGCGCCGGGTAAAGTCGCCAACCTGACCGCGTTCACCCACGATTTTAAAATTATCAAGACCATCGTTAATGGTGACGAGGTCGTTGACTTGAGTAAGTGAGAATATGACACCAGGCGGACAAGCTCAGATAGGTAACGTTGATCTCGTAAAACAGCTTAACAGCGCGGCCGTTTACCGCCTGATTGACCAGCATGGTCCTATCTCGCGCATACAAATTGCCGAGCAAAGCCAGCTTGCTCCCGCCAGCGTAACGAAAATTACGCGTCAACTCATTGAGCGCGGGCTGATCAAAGAAGTCGATCAGCAGGCCTCTACCGGAGGCCGCCGCGCTATCTCTATCGTCACGGAAACCCGTAACTTCCATGCCATTGGCGTTCGCCTGGGCCGTCATGACACCACTTTAACGCTCTACGATCTGAGCAGTAAAGTGGTCGCTGAGGAGCATTATCCGCTACCGGAGCGCACCCAGGAGACGCTGGAACATGCGCTGCTCAACACCATCGCCGTCTTTATTGATAGCTGTCAGCGTAAAATTCGTGAATTGATCGCTATCTCGGTGATCCTGCCAGGGCTTGTCGATCCGGAAAGCGGCGTGATTCGTTACATGCCGCACATTCAGGTTGAAAACTGGGGACTGGTCGAAGCGCTGGAAAAACGGTTTCACGTTACCTGTTTCGTGGGACACGATATCCGTAGCCTGGCGCTGGCGGAACACTACTTCGGCGCCAGTCAGGATTGCGAGGACTCGATTCTGGTGCGCGTTCATCGTGGTACAGGCGCCGGGATTATCTCCAACGGACGCATCTTCATTGGCCGTAACGGCAACGTCGGCGAAATTGGGCATATTCAGGTGGAGCCGTTGGGCGAGCGCTGCCACTGCGGTAATTTCGGCTGTCTGGAAACCATTGCCGCCAATGTGGCGATTGAACAACGGGTGCTGAATTTGCTTAAACAAGGGTATCAAAGCCGTGTTCCGCTTGACGACTGCACGATTAAAACCATTTGTAAGGCGGCAAACCGGGGCGACAGCCTGGCCTCGGAAGTCATTGAGCATGTTGGTCGCCATTTGGGCAAAACGATCGCCATTGCTATCAACCTGTTTAATCCGCAAAAAATCGTCATTGCCGGCGAGATCATTGAAGCCGATAAAGTCCTGTTGCCCGCTATCGAAAGCTGTATCAATACGCAGGCGTTAAAGGCATTTCGCAAAAATTTGCCGGTGGTACGCTCCACGCTGGATCACCGTTCTGCCATCGGCGCTTTTGCCTTAGTTAAACGCGCCATGCTCAACGGAACATTGCTGCAACGTTTGCTGGAAAGTTGATGCGCTCTTATAGTATCGGATTATTCACAAATTCCCTGGGTAGTTCATGACCATCAAGAATGTAATCTGCGATATCGACGGCGTGCTGATGCACGACAACGTAGCCGTACCCGGTGCGGCGGAATTTCTGACGGGGATTCTGGAAAAAGGTCTGCCGCTGGTGCTGCTGACCAATTACCCGTCGCAAACCGGCCAGGATCTGGCGAACCGTTTTGCTACCGCTGGCGTTAACGTGCCGGACAGCGTGTTTTATACGTCAGCAATGGCGACAGCCGATTTTCTGCGCCGTCAGGAAGGTAAAAAAGCGTATGTCGTGGGCGAAGGCGCGCTTATTCACGAGCTCTATAAAGCGGGTTTTACCATTACCGATGTGAACCCTGATTTTGTCATCGTTGGAGAAACCCGCTCCTACAACTGGGACATGATGCATAAAGCAGCATTTTTCGTCGCCAATGGCGCGCGCTTTATCGCCACCAATCCGGATACCCACGGTCGCGGCTTTTATCCGGCCTGCGGCGCGCTGTGCGCAGGCATTGAAAAAATTTCCGGCCGGAAGCCGTTTTATGTCGGCAAACCCAGCCCGTGGATCATCCGCGCGGCGTTAAACAAAATGCAGGCGCACTCGGAAGAGACCGTTATTGTCGGCGACAACCTGCGCACCGACATTCTGGCGGGGTTCCAGGCCGGTCTGGAGACCATTCTGGTACTTTCTGGCGTATCAACGATCAATGATATTGACAGTATGCCGTTCCGCCCAAGCTGGATTTACCCTTCCGTCGCCGAGATCGACGTTATCTAAACCTGTCCCCTACCTGATGACGCATAGCTTTCAGGCCTACGGTTCGAACAGCATTGTAGGTCTGATAAGCGAAACGCCATCAGGAAAAACATAATTCAATTAAACCACGATAAAACTGAAGATCCATCAATAAATCCGCGCAATACGTAATCATTTTTCACTAATCAACAATGACGATTGCATTTTTCATTTTTCAGACCGTAATCCCCTTGCGCCTTCCACGCCTTTGCGGCATTTTTTAGTCAAGCAAACACAAAAAGTACGACGCAACAGATTAACGGAGAAGGCTATGTGTTCTATTTTCGGCATATTCGATATCAAAACAGATGCAGCGGAACTGCGTAAAAAAGCCCTTGAACTGTCACGCCTGATGCGCCATCGCGGCCCGGACTGGTCCGGCATCTACGCTTGCGATAACGCGATTCTCGCACATGAACGTTTGTCGATTGTTGATGTTAACGCCGGCGCCCAGCCCCTGTATAACGCCAGAAAAACCCACGTGCTGGCGGTGAACGGTGAAATTTATAACCATCAGACATTACGCGCGGAGTATGGCGATCGTTACGCGTTCCAGACAGGCTCCGACTGCGAAGTTATCCTCGCGCTATATCAGGAAAAAGGGCCGGATTTCCTTGACGATTTACAGGGGATGTTCGCCTTCGCCCTGTATGACAGCGAAAAAGACGCTTATCTGATTGGTCGTGACCATATCGGTATTATTCCGCTCTATATGGGCTATGACGAATTCGGCAACTTCTACGTAGCGTCAGAAATGAAAGCGCTGACCCCGGTCTGCCGCACCATTAAAGAGTTCCCGGCGGGCAGCTACCTGTGGAGCAAAGACGGCGAAATTCGTCAGTACTATCAGCGCGACTGGTTCGATTACGATGCGGTAAAAGACAACGTTACCGACAAAAATGAGCTGCGCCAGGCGCTGGAAGAATCCGTGAAAAGCCACCTGATGTCCGACGTCCCTTACGGCGTGCTGCTCTCCGGCGGTCTGGACTCGTCGATTATCTCGGCTATCACCAAAAAATTCGCCGCCCGTCGCGTCGAAGATCAGGAGCGCTCCGAAGCCTGGTGGCCACAGCTGCACTCTTTTGCGGTCGGTCTGGAAGGTTCGCCTGACCTGAAGGCGGCCCAGGAAGTGGCTAACCACCTCGGCACCGTGCATCATGAAATTCACTTCACCGTGCAGGAAGGCCTTGATGCCATTCGTGATGTTATCTATCACATTGAAACCTATGACGTGACCACTATCCGCGCCTCAACGCCAATGTATCTGATGTCGCGTAAGATCAAAGCGATGGGCATCAAAATGGTGCTCTCCGGCGAAGGTTCCGATGAGGTGTTTGGCGGCTACCTGTACTTCCATAAAGCGCCGAACGCCAAAGAGTTACATGAAGAGACGGTCCGTAAGCTACAGGCGCTGCATATGTATGACTGCGCCCGCGCCAACAAAGCGATGTCAGCCTGGGGCGTGGAAGCGCGCGTACCGTTCCTGGATAAAAAATTCCTCGACGTGGCGATGCGTATCAACCCACAGGATAAAATGTGCGGTAACGGCAAGATGGAAAAACACGTGCTGCGCGAGTGCTTCGAGTCTTATCTGCCAGCAAGCGTCGCGTGGCGTCAGAAAGAGCAGTTCTCTGACGGCGTAGGCTACAGCTGGATTGATACGCTGAAAGAGGTGGCGGCGAAACAGATTTCCGATCAACAACTGGAAACCGCCCGCTTCCGCTTTCCATACAACACGCCGTCGTCTAAAGAGGCGTACTTGTACCGGGAAATTTTTGAAGAATTGTTCCCGGTGCCGAGCGCGGCGGAATGCGTACCCGGCGGCCCGTCCGTGGCCTGTTCTTCCGCCAAAGCCATTGAGTGGGATGAAGCATTCAAAACGATGGATGACCCGTCAGGCCGCGCGGTCGGCGTGCATCAGTCGGCGTACCAGTAAATTAACGATGACGAAAGAGCCCTTAGGGGCTCTTTTTTTATAGCAAACCACTTTCGGAAAAACGATTAATAACCAATAATTGCCGAATATTGCGCCACGCTGTTCGCAACCTAACCAAACAGACACTTTCCGACGTTTTTCGATGAAAAAGAGGTTGACGCTTCAAGGCTCAATACGCATAATGCGCCCCGCAACGCCGATAAGGTAACGCGAAAAAAGATGGCTACGTAGCTCAGTTGGTTAGAGCACATCACTCATAATGATGGGGTCACAGGTTCGAATCCCGTCGTAGCCACCATCTTTTTTGCGGGAGTGGCGAAATTGGTAGACGCACCAGATTTAGGTTCTGGCGCCGCAAGGTGTGCGAGTTCAAGTCTCGCCTCCCGCACCATTCACCGATAAGCGTTGTACGGATGGGGTATCGCCAAGCGGTAAGGCACCGGTTTTTGATACCGGCATTCCCTGGTTCGAATCCAGGTACCCCAGCCATATTTCTTCGAGTTTGCGGTTCACCGCGACGGTATTGGGGTATCGCCAAGCGGTAAGGCACCGGTTTTTGATACCGGCATTCCCTGGTTCGAATCCAGGTACCCCAGCCATCGAAGAAATCATCTGGCTACGTAGCTCAGTTGGTTAGAGCACATCACTCATAATGATGGGGTCACAGGTTCGAATCCCGTCGTAGCCACCATATTAAGAACGCGTCGAGGTATTCGACCGGTTCGAAAATAATTTGTTGGGGTATCGCCAAGCGGTAAGGCACCGGATTCTGATTCCGGCATTCCGAGGTTCGAATCCTCGTACCCCAGCCAGTTTTAAAGACGCTCTGCTAATGAGCGCAAGAAGTACGACAATTGGGGTATCGCCAAGCGGTAAGGCACCGGATTCTGATTCCGGCATTCCGAGGTTCGAATCCTCGTACCCCAGCCACCTTTAAAAAGCTCGCTTCGGCGAGCTTTTTGCTTTTCTGGTAATTCGGACTGCCTGATGGCGCTACGCTTATCAGGCCTACGGGCGAATACAGGCCGGGTAAGGTATTGCCGCCACCCGGCATAACACAAACTACAACCCCAACGCATACTTCAGCGCCTGACGTTTTAGCACGCCTGCGCGCTGCGCCGCCATCAACCCCATATTGCGTAAAATACGCAGCGGCGGCAATTCATTGCTGAACCCGGCATAAAACAGATCCATTCCACTTTGCATCATAAAATTATCTGCCATGCGCCGCGTCTGATAGCGTTTCAACACCGAATGGCTGGCCCAGGACTCGCCATAGCTACGGGCACTCGCCAGCACATCAATCAACGCATCAACATCCCGATACCCCAGGTTGACGCCCTGCCCGGCCAGCGGATGAATGGTATGCGCCGCGTCGCCTACCAGCGCCAGCCCCGGTTGTACATACTGCAACGCGTGACGACGGGTTAGCGGAAACGCGCCCGCCGCGACAGGCATCACCGCCCCCAGACGCGCCGGAAAGTGCTGGTTAATTTCCACCTGCAATTGCGTCATCGATAAACCCTGCAACTGGCGAATACGTGCCGGAGCGTCATACCACACCAGCGACGCCCAATCGTCGAACAGCGGCAAAAAGGCGCGCGGCCCCGTTGGCGTAAACTGCTGCCAGGTGCTGTCGCCTGGCGCATTTTCACACTTGACGGTGATAAGCATACACGACTGCGCATATTGCCAGGCATGAATGCCAATTCCCGCCATTTGCCGAACCTGCGAATTCGCGCCGTCGGCGCCAATCACTAACTTCGGCGTTATCCATTCGCCGTCGGCCAGTTCCAGCGCATAACCATCGTGGCGGCGGTGCAATGCCGCCAGTGAAGCCGGAACGCGCAGCGTCACGCCGGGGTGCGCTTCCAGCGCCTGCCACAGCGCCTGTTGCAGGACATTGTTCTCCACCATATAGCCTAACAGCGGCAGCTTGAGTTCAGCGGCGTCGAACACCACATGGGCGTTTTCCCACTCCCAGGTCTCCAGTCGCCGATAAAGATGGCTACGCATCCCCTGCACCGCCTCCCAAACGCCCAGTCCCTTGAGCAGCGCCACGGATGCCGCGCTAATGGCCGAAATCCGCACGTCAGGCTGGCTGTCAGCCACAAACGGCGCAGGCGCGGCATGTTCTATTACCATCACCGTAAATCCTTGCTGCACCAGACCCAGCGCCAGCGCGCCGCCGACCATTCCCCCGCCGACAATGGCAATTTCCGTTGGTTGATTTGTCATGGTCATTCATCCTGTTACGTTTTAGACAAGTTTACAGGATTTTTTACCCATTAGGGCTGACGTCAGTCATACTGGTCACAACCGCGCCAAAGCATTACACTATGCGCCCTGCTTTTCAGCCACTATTTCGCAAGAGCAAGTCGATGACTAAAAAACTCCATATTAAAACCTGGGGCTGTCAGATGAACGAGTACGATTCATCGAAGATGGCCGATCTGCTGGACGCCACCCACGGCTATCAACTGACCGACGTGGCGGAAGAGGCGGATGTGCTGCTGTTGAATACCTGCTCAATCCGCGAGAAGGCTCAGGAAAAAGTCTTCCATCAATTAGGTCGCTGGAGACTGTTAAAAGAGAAAAATCCCGATCTGATTATCGGCGTCGGCGGCTGCGTGGCTTCCCAGGAAGGCGAGCACATTCGTCAACGCGCCCATTACGTCGACATTATTTTTGGCCCGCAAACCTTACACCGCCTGCCGGAGATGATTAACTCCGTGCGTGGCGACCGCAGCCCGGTGGTCGATATCAGCTTCCCGGAAATCGAGAAGTTCGACCGTTTGCCGGAACCGCGCGCAGAAGGCCCGACCGCTTTCGTTTCTATCATGGAAGGCTGCAATAAATATTGTACTTACTGCGTGGTACCGTATACCCGCGGTGAAGAAGTCAGCCGTCCCTCAGACGATATCCTGTTCGAAATCGCCCAGCTAGCGGCGCAGGGCGTGCGTGAGGTCAACCTGCTGGGCCAGAACGTTAACGCCTGGCGCGGAGAAAACTACGACGGCACCACTGGCACCTTTGCCGATCTGCTGCGTCTGGTTGCCGCCATCGACGGCATTGACCGTATTCGCTTTACCACCAGCCATCCGATTGAGTTCACCGACGATATTATCGAGGTGTACCGCGATACGCCGGAACTGGTCAGTTTCCTGCATCTGCCGGTACAGAGCGGGTCCGATCGCGTGTTGAATCTGATGGGGCGCACCCACACTGCGCTGGAATATAAAGCAATCATCCGTAAACTGCGCGCGGCGCGGCCGGACATTCAGATAAGCTCTGACTTTATCGTCGGTTTCCCTGGCGAAACTACCGATGATTTCGAAAAAACCATGAAGCTTATCGCTGACGTCAACTTTGATATGAGCTACAGCTTTATCTTCTCTGCGCGTCCGGGAACGCCGGCTGCCGATATGGTTGATGACGTACCGGAAGAAGAGAAAAAGCAGCGTCTGTATATTCTGCAAGAGCGTATCAATCAGCAGGCGATGGCATGGAGCCGCCGTATGCTCGGCACGACACAGCGCATTCTGGTGGAAGGCACGTCACGTAAAAACATTATGGAACTGTCTGGCCGTACCGAAAACAATCGGGTGGTGAACTTTGAAGGCACGCCGGAGATGATTGGTAAGTTTGTCGATGTGGAAATTACTGACGTCTATCCGAACTCCCTGCGCGGAAAAGTGGTGCGTACCGAAGATGAAATGGGTCTGCGCGTCGCCGAAACGCCGGAGTCCGTCATTGCCCGTACCCGTAAAGAAAATGAGCTGGGCGTAGGATTCTACCAGCCTTAATCCTGCAGGAAAGGCAATAATGCCCGATGGCGCTACGCCTGTCGGGCTTCCTGGTCATGGCCTGTCGCCCGACGGGCCTTGCAATTTTCTCTCTTCATCCCCATCTTCATTGCAATGCTTGCGCCTTTTCCCTATGGCGTGAATAATTTCCTTAGATGCCGGTAAATGTTCAGCGTCCGGCGATACAGACACAAGAGGAACAGTTTGAATATAGACACTCGCGAAATTACCCTTGAGCCCGCAGACAACGCCCGTCTGTTGAGCCTTTGCGGGCCGTTTGATGACAATATTAAACAGCTCGAACGTCGTCTCGGTATTGAAATCAACCGCCGTGACAATCACTTTAAACTGACCGGTCGTCCGATTTGCGTGACCGCGGCGACAGATATTTTGCGAAGTCTGTATGTCGATACCGCACCGATGCGCGGCCAGACTCAGGATATCGAACCGGAACAAATTCATCTGGCGATCAAAGAAGCGCGGGTGCTGGAACAGAGCGCGGAAAGCGTGCCTGACTATGGCAAAGCGATTAATATCAAAACTAAGCGCGGCGTGATTAAACCGCGTACCCCGAACCAGGCGCAGTACATCGCCAATATTCTCGATCACGATATTACCTTTGGCGTCGGCCCGGCGGGTACCGGTAAAACTTATCTTGCGGTCGCCGCTGCGGTAGACGCCCTGGAGCGCCAGGAGATTCGCCGTATTCTGCTGACCCGTCCGGCGGTGGAAGCGGGCGAAAAACTGGGCTTCCTGCCAGGCGATTTAAGTCAGAAAGTGGACCCGTACCTGCGTCCGCTGTATGACGCGCTGTTCGAAATGCTCGGCTTTGAAAAAGTCGAGAAGCTGATTGAACGCAATGTGATTGAAGTCGCGCCGCTGGCCTATATGCGCGGACGCACATTAAACGACGCCTTTATCATTCTGGATGAAAGCCAGAACACCACTATCGAACAGATGAAGATGTTCCTGACGCGTATCGGCTTTAACTCGAAAGCGGTGATCACCGGTGACGTGACGCAGATTGACCTGCCACGCAACACCAAATCCGGCTTGCGTCATGCCATTGAAGTGCTGGCGGAAGTCGATGAAATCAGCTTTAACTTCTTCCACAGCGAAGACGTGGTGCGCCATCCGGTCGTTGCCCGCATTGTTAACGCCTATGAAGCCTGGGAAGAGGCAGAACAAAAACGCAAAGCGGCGTTGGCGGCAGAGCGTAAGCGTGAAGCCCAGGAGCAGGAGCAGAAATGAGCCAGGTGATCCTCGATTTACAGTTGGCCTGTGAAAACCACGCGGGCCTACCGGATGAAGCTCAGTTTCAACGCTGGCTGGACGGCGTTATTCCGCAGTTTCAGGAAGAGGCGGAAGTCACAATCCGTCTGGTGGATGAGGCCGAAAGCCACGACCTTAATTTGACGTACCGCGGGAAAGATAAACCCACTAATGTTCTCTCCTTCCCGTTTGAAGCGCCCCCCGGCATTGAAATGCCGCTACTGGGCGATCTGATTATTTGCCGTCAGGTCGTGGAGCAGGAAGCGCAGGAACAGAGCAAGCCGCTGGAGGCGCACTGGGCGCACATGGTCGTGCACGGTAGCCTGCATTTGCTGGGTTACGATCATATCGACGATGACGAAGCGGAAGAGATGGAGTCTCTCGAAACGGAGATTATGCTTGCTATGGGCTATGAGGATCCGTACATTGCCGAGAAGATTGCAGAATAGTAGCTTGCCGGATGGCGGCGCTTGCGCCTTATCCGGCCTACATTCATGCCTTTTGTAGGCCTGATAAGCGTAGCGCCA
Source organism: Salmonella sp. 5800 (assembly GCF_046558195.1). Classification (NCBI taxonomy): domain Bacteria; kingdom Pseudomonadati; phylum Pseudomonadota; class Gammaproteobacteria; order Enterobacterales; family Enterobacteriaceae; genus Salmonella; species Salmonella sp. 5800. Next base: position 85,498 of record NZ_JBGDOX010000002.1, read on the forward strand.
TCAGGCAAAACATGCCGTCACAGCTGAGTATACGCATGACGAGCTTTGTATTAACTAACATGAGAACCCATACGACGCCATGAGCGACGACAATTCACACAGTAGTGACACAGTAAACAGTAAAAAGGGATTTTTTTCCCTGCTACTCAGCCAGCTTTTCCACGGTGAACCTAAAAACCGTGATGAGTTGCTGGCGCTGATCCGTGATTCCGGGCAGAACGAGCTTATCGATGAAGATACGCGCGATATGCTCGAAGGCGTAATGGACATCGCCGACCAGCGCGTTCGCGATATTATGATCCCGCGCTCCCAGATGATTACCCTGAAACGCAACCAGACGCTGGACGAATGTCTCGATGTTATCATCGAGTCCGCCCACTCGCGTTTTCCGGTGATCAGCGAAGATAAAGATCACATTGAAGGGATTCTGATGGCCAAAGATTTGCTGCCGTTTATGCGCAGCGATGCCGAAGCCTTCAGCATGGACAAAGTGTTACGCCCCGCGGTTGTCGTACCGGAAAGCAAACGGGTTGACCGTATGCTCAAGGAGTTCCGCTCCCAGCGCTACCATATGGCCATCGTTATCGATGAGTTTGGCGGCGTTTCCGGCCTTGTGACTATCGAAGACATCCTCGAACTGATTGTCGGTGAAATTGAAGATGAGTATGACGAAGAAGACGATATCGACTTCCGTCAGCTTAGCCGCCATACCTGGACGATTCGCGCGCTGGCGTCGATTGAAGACTTCAACGACGCTTTCGGCACCCACTTCAGCGATGAAGAAGTCGATACCATCGGCGGACTGGTGATGCAGGCGTTCGGCCATTTACCGGCCCGCGGCGAAACCATTGACATTGATGGTTACCAGTTCAAAGTGGCGATGGCCGATAGTCGTCGTATTATTCAGGTGCATGTCAGGATCCCGGATGACTCGCCCCAGCCAAAACTGGACGAATAACAGCAATAGTGGACTAAAAATGGCATTTGCCTCGTTAATTGAACGCCAGCGTATTCGCCTGCTGCTGGCGTTATTATTCGGCGCCTGCGGAACACTGGCTTTCTCTCCGTATGACGTCTGGCCCGCAGCGATAGTGTCGCTTATCGGGCTGCAGGCCTTAACGTTTAATCGCCGCCCACTCCAGTCTGCCGCCATCGGCTATTGCTGGGGACTCGGACTTTTCGGTAGCGGGATTAACTGGGTTTATGTCAGTATCGCGCAGTTTGGCGGCATGCCGGGCCCGGTTAACGTTTTTCTGGTGGTGCTGCTTGCAGCTTATCTCTCGCTGTATACCGGACTGTTTGCCGGGATTTTGTCGCGCCTGTGGCCAAAAACCAACTGGCTGCGCGTCGCTATCGCCGCGCCTGCAATATGGCAAATCACCGAATTTTTACGCGGCTGGGTGCTGACCGGCTTCCCCTGGCTGCAATTTGGCTATAGTCAGGTCGACGGCCCGCTAAAAGGCCTGGCGCCGGTAATGGGCGTCGAAGCGATCAACTTCCTGCTGATGATGGTCAGCGGCCTGTTAGCGCTGGCACTGGCGACGCGGAACTGGCGTCCGCTGGCTGTCGCCGTGATTCTGTTTGCTTTGCCCTTTCCGCTACGTTATATCCAGTGGTTTACGCTGGAACCGGCCAAAGCGACCCAGGTATCGCTGGTGCAGGGCGATATCCCGCAGTCGCTGAAGTGGGACGAAAACCAGCTACTGAATACGCTAAAAATTTATCTCAACGAAACTCGCCCAGAGTTAGGCAAATCACAGATTATTATCTGGCCTGAGTCGGCGATTCCGGATCTCGAAATCAATCAGCAGCCCTTCCTTCGTTCGCTGGACGAGATGTTACGCGAAAAAAATAGCACGCTGATCACCGGTATTGTCGATGCGCGTCTCAATAAACAGAATCGATACGACACCTACAATACGATTATTACGTTGGGCAAGGATAATCCATACAGTTATGACTCGCCCAATCGCTACAATAAAAATCACCTTGTGCCCTTTGGCGAGTTCGTTCCGCTGGAGTCTATCCTGCGTCCGCTGGCGCCGTTCTTCGATCTGCCCATGTCCTCCTTTAGCCGCGGCCCTTATATCCAGCCGCAGTTACATGCGCACGACTATAAGCTGACGGCGGCAATCTGTTATGAAATTATTCTTGGCGAACAGGTGCGGGATAACTTCCGCCCGGACACCGACTATCTGCTGACGATTTCTAACGACGCCTGGTTTGGTAAGTCCATTGGCCCGTGGCAACATTTCCAGATGGCGCGGATGCGTTCGCTGGAGCTGGCGCGTCCGTTACTGCGCAGTACTAATAACGGTATTACGGCGGTGATTGGCCCGCAGGGCGAAATCCAGGCGATGATCCCGCAGTTCACACGCCAGGTACTGACTACCAAAGTCACGCCGACCACCGGCCTGACGCCGTACGCACGAACCGGCGACTGGACGGTGTGGTTGATTACCGTACTGTTCGGCTTTGGCGCGCTGGTGATGAGCCTGCGTCAACGCCGCAAATAAAACATTGCACTATCCAATGTAGGCCGGATAAGGCGGTACGCCGCCATCCGGCAGTTGTATCGCACCGTGCCTGATGGCGCTACGCTTATCAGGCCTACAACCTCTCACCGCCACCAAAACCTCATTCTGGCACGCCAATTGCTTAATATAATCAAGAGGCTGCACACTCCCTACCGGCTCAACCAGGTTGCACCACAACACAGCATCGGTAGCACCATTATTGTGCAAACTGCGATTTTTGCCTCTGAACGGTGCGGCGCACTTCGCAAAAATAAACAATATCGCAGCAAAATATTTACAACAAGCCACACTAAATGTTAACAAACACACATAACACTGCACGCGCAAGTTGCAGGCAATAACAACATCACAATAGCTATCAATGCGTCGACGGCGCAGATGATAAAGGAGTTGGATATGCAATTACGTAAGCTAACCACAGCAATGCTGGTCATGGGACTGTCTGCGGGCCTTGCGCACGCAGAAGATGGCGCGCCTGCCGCTGGTAGCACCCTGGACAAGATCGCTAAAAATGGCGTGATCGTCGTCGGGCATCGCGAATCTTCTGTGCCCTTTTCTTATTACGACAACCAGCAGAAAGTGGTCGGCTATTCCCAGGACTACTCCAACGCCATTGTGGAAGCGGTAAAAAAGAAACTTAACAAGCCCGATCTGCAGGTGAAGCTGATCCCGATCACCTCGCAAAACCGTATTCCGCTGTTGCAAAACGGAACCTTCGATTTTGAATGTGGTTCAACGACTAACAATCTTGAGCGCCAGAAACAGGCCGCCTTCTCCGATACGATTTTCGTCGTCGGGACGCGACTGCTGACTAAAAAAGGCGGCGATATTAAAGATTTCCCGGATCTGAAAGGCAAAGCGGTCGTCGTCACCTCCGGGACGACCTCTGAAATTCTGCTGCATAAGCTTAACGAAGAGCAAAAGATGGGGATGCGTATTATTAGCGCGAAAGACCACGGTGACTCGTTCCGCACCCTGGAAAGCGGCCGCGCCGTCGCCTTTATGATGGATGACGCGCTGCTGGCCGGCGAGCGCGCCAAAGCCAAGAAACCGGATAACTGGGAGATTGTCGGTAAACCGCAGTCCCAGGAAGCCTACGGCTGTATGCTGCGTAAAAACGACCCTGAGTTTAAAAAGCTGATGGACGATACCATCGCCCAGGCGCAAACCTCCGGCGAAGCGGAAAAGTGGTTTGATAAGTGGTTTAAAAATCCGATCCCACCGAAAAACCTGAACATGAATTTCGAGTTGTCTGACGAGATGAAAGCCCTGTTCAAAGCACCGAATGATAAAGCGCTTAACTAACTAAAACTAAATGGGATGGGACTCCTGTCCTCTCGATTGTCGCTCAGCACGGACAGACTATAAGCCTGATGGTCGTTCCCCCTCGGGCCTGAAACCGCAAATCGCCGGGCAACAATCTTCGAGGGTAGCGCTGCTACCCTTTTTTTTCGGAGTAGATGTATGTCAATAGACTGGAACTGGGGTATTTTTTTACAGGAAGCCCCCTTCGGCAATACCACCTATCTCGGCTGGCTATGGAGTGGTTTTCAGGTCACCGTAGCCCTTTCGATTACCGCCTGGATTATCGCTTTCCTGGTAGGATCTATTTTCGGCATTTTACGTACCGTTCCCAACCGTTTCCTCTCCGGACTGGGCACGTTGTACGTAGAACTGTTCCGTAACGTGCCGCTGATCGTGCAATTCTTCACCTGGTACCTGGTGGTGCCTGAACTGTTGCCGGAAGATCTTGGCATGTGGTTTAAGGCGGAACTCGATCCCAATATTCAGTTTTTCCTCTCCTCAATGATCTGTCTGGGACTGTTTACCGCCGCCCGCGTTTGCGAACAGGTGCGCGCCGCGATTCAGTCTCTGCCTCGCGGGCAGAAGAACGCGGCGCTGGCGATGGGGCTAACGCTGCCGCAGGCTTATCGCTATGTCCTGCTGCCGAATGCCTATCGCGTTATCGTGCCGCCAATGACGTCAGAGATGATGAACCTGGTGAAAAACTCGGCTATTGCCTCAACCATCGGCCTGGTGGATATGGCGGCGCAGGCAGGCAAACTGTTGGATTACTCGGCGCACGCCTGGGAATCTTTCACCGCCATTACGCTGGCCTATGTGCTGATTAACGCCGTTATCATGCTGGTCATGAGCCTGGTTGAACGCAAAGTCCGCCTGCCGGGCAACGTGGGGAGCAAATAATGTACGAATTTGACTGGAGTTCGATTATCCCCTCACTGCCTTACCTGCTGGCCGGGCTGGTCATCACGCTGAAGATTACCGTCACCGCCGTTGTCGTGGGGATAGTCTGGGGAACCATTCTGGCCGTCATGCGCCTCTCAAGCTTTGCCCCTATCGCCTGGTTTGCTAAAGCGTATGTTAACGTTTTCCGTTCCATCCCGTTGGTCATGGTCTTGCTGTGGTTTTATCTGATTGTCCCCGGCTTTCTGCAAAACGTGCTGGGACTATCGCCGAAAACCGATATCCGCCTGATCTCCGCGATGGTGGCATTCTCCATGTTTGAAGCGGCCTACTATTCCGAGATTATTCGCGCCGGTATTCAAAGTATTTCCCGCGGGCAGTCCAGCGCCGCGCTGGCGCTGGGGATGACCCACTGGCAGTCGATGAAGCTCATTATTCTGCCGCAGGCGTTTCGGGCGATGGTGCCGCTGTTGCTTACACAGGGCATCGTGCTATTTCAGGACACCTCTTTAGTTTATGTACTCAGCCTGGCGGACTTCTTCCGCACCGCGTCGACTATCGGCGAGCGTGACGGTACTCAGGTCGAAATGATTCTGTTCGCCGGCGCCGTTTATTTTGTTATCAGCCTGAGCGCGTCGTTGCTGGTCAGCTATTTGAAGAAAAGGACAGTTTAATGATTACCCTGAAAAATGTTTCAAAATGGTATGGTCACTTTCAGGTGCTGACCGATTGTTCAACAGAAGTGAAAAAAGGTGAGGTGGTGGTAGTCTGCGGGCCATCGGGTTCCGGTAAATCCACGCTAATTAAGACCGTCAACGGTCTGGAACCGGTGCAAAAAGGCGAAATTACCGTTAACGGCATTATTGTGAACGACAAAAAAACCGATCTGGCGAAACTGCGTTCCCGCGTGGGCATGGTATTCCAGCACTTCGAGCTGTTTCCCCACCTGTCGATCATCGAAAACCTGACGCTGGCGCAGGTGAAAGTGCTGAAACGCGATAAGGCCGCCGCCCGCGATAAAGGCCTAAAGCTGCTGGAGCGCGTTGGTCTGTCTGCACATGCCAACAAGTTCCCGGCGCAACTCTCCGGCGGCCAGCAGCAGCGCGTGGCGATCGCCCGCGCGCTGTGTATGGACCCCATTGCCATGTTATTCGATGAACCGACTTCCGCGCTCGATCCGGAAATGATCAACGAGGTACTGGACGTGATGGTCGAACTGGCGAACGAAGGGATGACCATGATGGTGGTGACGCACGAAATGGGCTTTGCCCGTAAAGTGGCTAACCGGGTGATCTTTATGGATGAAGGTAAAATCGTCGAAGATTCGCCAAAAGAGGAGTTCTTCGCTAACCCCAGTTCCGATCGCGCAAAAGACTTCCTTGCGAAAATCCTGCACTAATCTTCCCGGCGCGCACGTCAGAGTGCGCGCTATCTCACGCTTTACCGCTTCGCTTCTCGAAACGGATCCAGCCGGGCGTTAACCTTGTCACAAAGTACCGCTTACAAGGAGCCACAATGGCACTGCCCATTATTATTGATTGCGATCCGGGTCATGATGACGCGATCGCCCTCGTTCTCGCCCTCGCCTCCCCTGAACTGGAAGTGAAAGCGATCACCTCTTCCGCCGGCAACCAGACGCCGGAGAAGACCCTGCGCAACGTGCTGCGGATGCTGACACTGCTCAAACGCCCGGATATTCCGGTGGCGGGCGGCGCGGTGAAACCTCTCATGCGCGAATTGATTATCGCCGATAACGTTCACGGCGAAAGCGGTCTTGACGGCCCGGCGCTGCCCGAGCCGTCATTCGCCCCGCAAAGCGGCACTGCCGTTGAGCTGATGGCAAAAACACTGCGCGAGAGCTCACAGCCAGTCACCATCGTCTCCACTGGCCCACAGACCAACGTGGCGCTGCTGCTGAATAGCCATCCGGAACTGCATACGAAAATCGCCCGCATTGTGATCATGGGCGGCGCGATGGCGCTGGGTAACTGGACGCCCGCTGCGGAATTTAATATTTACGTCGACCCGGAGGCAGCCGAAATTGTCTTCCAGTCAGGCATTCCGGTGGTGATGGCCGGGCTGGACGTCACCCATAAGGCACAGATTCACGCCGCCGATATCGAGCGTTTCCGCGACATCGGCAATCCAATTTCGACGATCGTGGCTGAACTACTCGACTTCTTCTTTGAATATCACAAAGACGAAAAATGGGGATTTGTCGGCGCGCCGCTGCACGACCCGTGCACCATCGCCTGGCTGCTGAAACCCGAGATTTTCACCACCGTTGAGCGTTGGGTTGGCGTGGAAACTCAGGGGAAATACACCCAGGGGATGACGGTGGTGGATTATTATTTCCTGACGGGGAATAAGCCGAATGCGACGGTGATGGTCGATGTAGACCGCCAGGGATTTGTCGATTTACTGGCGGAACGGCTGAAGTTTTACGCGTAATATTTGCCGGATGGCAGCTTCGCCATATCCGGCCTACGTGAACGATTTTTGGTAGGCCGGATAAGACGCACCAGCGCTCTTCCACTCACGGCTCAAACGGTCTTCTCTGAAACTGGTCATGACCGCATTTCGGGCAGCGCGGCAACACATCCGGCGTGTAAACCGCCAGATGATAGTGGCACTTCTCGCACACCAGATTCCCCAATCCCACCACTTCGCCGCTGTGATACACGCCGTGGTGATTCAAATCCTGAAACACCTCGCGCCATTCCAGCTGGGTTTTGTCGGTAATATCCGCCAGTTCCTGCCAGAGGCTCTCTTTAATCACCCGCAAGAAGACGCTATCTTCCTGGCTCTCTTCGTAGCTCATGGCGAACTCTTCCAGATCGCGTCTGACAGCGCGCGTCAGTTCGTCCACCTCGGTTCGCGTTAACTCCCCTGTTTGCATCACGCGCTGGCGCGCCTGCTCCACCAGCGCATCAATGTCGCGCTCGCCATTGCGTAAACGCTCGCTTAATGAGACCACCAGTTCACGGTAATATTGAGCAACCTTGTTCATCACTTCACCTCTTGGATCGTTAACTGCCTATAATAATAGACGTTATTTGCGTTACGCTTTGCAAGGCTGCCCACAGAGTCTGTAAATTCTTGTCAGGCCGACTCACGTATCCAGCGCGTCAGCGAGGTACGATCGACATTTAACCGTTTCGCCACTAACGATTTATTATCCCTTTCCGCCTCTAATAATTTTCTCAAAATACGCAGTCGAATCGTTTTATAATCGCCAGCCAGCATCTGGCAGTCGTGGCAGGTACTTGGCTCGCGTCGGCTCCCCTCTTCCAGATCGTCCAACAAGAGGCGGCCCTCATCCAGCGTTGCCGGGGAGTGATCAATAGAGAGCACCAGCCGTTCGATAATATTGCTTAACTGCCTGACGTTTCCGGGCCAGGCGAAGCGCTGAAGCTCTTGCCACAGCGCCGGGGTTAACGTTAGTGCCGGGCGTTTATAATGCTGGCTGAAACTGGTAAGCAGCGACAGGCCGATGGCTTTGATATCCTCCGGACGTTTGCGTAACGGGATGGTGGTCACTTTTAATACGTTAAGCCGATAATAAAGATCTTCGCGAAATGTCCCGTCCGCAATGAGCTTCGTTAACGTCTGATTGGTCGCCGCAATCACACGAATATCAACAGGTATCATCTGGTCTGAGCCCAGCCGCATAATCTGCCGCTCCTGCAATACCCGTAATAAGCGCGTCTGTAGCGGTTTATCCAGTTCGCTAATCTCATCCAGAAAAATGGTACCGTGGTGCGCTAATTCAAACAGGCCTATTTTGCCTTTCGGCGACGCGCCGGTAAATGCGCCGGCGACATAGCCAAAGAGTTCGCTCTCCAGAATCTGAGGGGCCATCGCGCCGCAGTTAATGGCGACGAACGGGCCGTTGACGCGTTGGCTGGCATTATGAATACTTTGCGCCAGCACCTCTTTTCCCGTCCCGCTTTCGCCATTAATTAAGATAGTCGCGTCCGTACCGGCATAATTTTTAATGATCGCCAGACGACGCAGCATTTCCGGGTTTTCGGTAAGCAGATCGTCGAAATGATAGCGGGCGCTCAAGCCGCGGCGAGACAGTTCCTGGCGGCGAACATGATGTTCCACCCCCTGTAAACTGGAGACGGTTTGCATCGTCAACACCACCCGGCTTAACTGTCTGGCCGCAAATACCGGATACAGATTAACCACCATCGCGCCTTGCGGCGTATCGACGACTTTCGCGCTGACGGTTTTTCCCTCACGTAATGTATGCCGTTCCTGGTGCAATACCTGTTTCAGGAAAGACGCGTCATAAATTTCACCGGAGGCGTTAACTTTAAAAAGTTGGCTCGCATATTTATTGTAATGCAGTAACGCGCCGGTATCATCAAGCGTGATAACAGCTTTATCAAACTGATCGAGAATCAGCTGCAGATGATGACGCTCCAGTAATTGGCTGCGAAAAGCCAGATATAATGAGCGGGCTTCTTCCAAAGCTTCGGTTATTGAGGCGGGGCTGGAATCAAGCAAACGGAATTGCGAGCCCAGCGGTGAAAAATAATCCTGACAAACGGTATCGCCAACAATGCAATCTAATGGCGTGGACGCTAATTGCCGCTTCAGGCAAGAAATCGTTTCTTTATCATTTCCCTGTAAGGTAAAAATTTTATAGTTAATATTTAACTGTTCCGCTACGCGCGCGCATCCTTTGATCACACTGGAAAAGCCGACAATACCGACAGTGCCTTTTTGTCCTTTAAAAGGGATAAGCGCATCAAGAATGTCGTAGCCGGACATTTTAATTTCGACTACCGGTAATTTACTGTGCTTTTTTAATATTTCCGCACAGCCGCCACGACTAATCAGTACCTGGTGCCCACGGGACTCTAATAAAGGTAGCTCATCCAGGATACGATTAAGCGTCGTTTGATGAATAGTGACGGCGTAATCCAACTGCGCGACCAGCGCCTCGGCAGCCTTTGCCAGTTGAGGGTAAGGAGAGACAAAACAGAGAGGAGATGCGGCTATATCTTTCGTCTTATTCATCACTCACCATCCTGTTGGTTTATGAACGGGCGAGACCGCCCGTCGTGATTTATTTTCCGCCGAAACGCTAACCGCCTGAGGCGGCTGGGTTCAGTTTACGATCGTAGCGTTTTTTTATCCATACGGTCAGGAAGGGGGCGCACAGAGCGGTAATAATCGTCGAGGCCGCCACCTGCGCCGCCGCCGTCGACGCCAGGTCGGTAAAATGCGGATCGAGCAGCGCGATTGCCGCTGGCGTCGCGACGGCGTTGCCAGAGGTGGTGGATACCGCCGCGCCTGCCACGCCGCTGCCTCCCGTCACACGATCGGCGAAAATATTAAAAAATCCGCCAATCGCCACCGTCATGAGTCCCAGTAAAATGCCTGAAGAACCTGCCGTGATAAGTCTTGCGAAATCAATACCGTATCCTAACCCAAAGGCAAAAAAGGGAATCGTTACCACGCTGCCCTGTTTAAGAAACTTGCGCATGTCCTCATCCAGATTACCCAAAATCATGCCAATGATAATGGGAATAATAACCGCCACCAGATTCATAAAGGGTATCGACACCATGCCTGCCGATCCTAACGCCAGCATGGTGAAAAAGGGACCATCGTTCAACGATATTACCGCAATCGCGCCGCCGTCGGTTTCATCGCCGTACTCCCCCACCAACGCGGCATATAACCCACTGTTCGAGTTGGTCATCGCCGAAATAATCGCTAAAGCCGACAGACCTAATAACCCATCCGGGCCGCAAAATTTCCCGACCAGAATGCCAATAATCACGCCGCTGGCAAATTTCGCAAAGGTGATCGCAGCGCCTTTTTTCAACGCTTTCGGCGCGGCTTTAAACTGGATATCCGCGCCCATACAGACTAAAAACATGCCTAAAATCGCCATTGCGCCATGCGAAATAGAGGTGACAAAACCGCCTATTTCCAGCGCCTCCGGCGCAAAAGTTTTAAACAATGCGCCGATGATTAGCGGTACAACCATCATACCACCAGGAAAACGTTCCAGTGTTTTTTTAATTTTCATAGCTTATTCCCAGGAGATAACCGGACAGCTTGTGCTGCCCGATTTGGTATCAGAACGTCGGCGCGATCTTATAAATAGAGAATTCGTTATGACCTAAATCTTCTGATTTAGTCGTTTTCCCATTCGCGACGCGTAAAATTTCCTGATAAATTTCCTCGCCCATTTGCGTAATAGAAGCCTCGCCAGACATAATGGCGGACACATCAATATCAATATTGTCCTGCATCATTTCCCACGTTGCTTTATTACCCGTAATTTTTATTACCGGCGCTATTGGGTTACCGGCAGGCGTTCCGCGACCGGTAGTAAAAATAACGATCTGCGCTCCCCCCGCCACCATGCCGGAAATAGATTCAATATCCTGCCCCGGGGTATCCATAATCCACAGGCCCGGATGCGTTGGTCTATCGGCATATTCCAGTACGCCCTGTAGCGGCGCATGACCCGCTTTATGCATACAGCCTAACGATTTTTCTTCAATGGTAGTCAACCCGCCTTTAATATTGCCCGGCGTCGGCTGTCCCCCGCGAATATCCTCTCCCAGCGCTTTTGCTCGCGCCTCGCAGCCGACCACTAAATCAATGAGCTGTTGACCAACCTCCGGCGTCACCGCACGTTTCGCCATCACATGCTCGGCGCCAATAAATTCCGTCGTTTCAGAAAGAATTGAGCTTCCGCCGCAGCGTATCAGCTTATCCGAGGCGACCCCGCAGGAAGGGTTAGACGCCAGCCCCGATGTCGTATCTGACCCGCCGCACTCCATCGCCAGCAGCAGCTCGCTAACCGGTGCTTGCTGCGGTTTTTGCATGGAGAGTTGTTGCGCATAGTCGCGGGCCAGCGAAATCCCCCTGGCCTGACATTTAAGCGTGCCGCCCTCTTCCTGAATGGTGATGCAGGAGGTCGGTTTGCCAAATGCGGTAATCTCCTCTGCGATGCGTAGCGGCTCCGCGCCTTCACAGCCTAAGCCCACAACCACAATAGCGCCGACGTTGGGATTATTCGCCACATTAATCAATGTTTTTTCCGTCAGACGCGCATCGCCTGCCACCTGGCAGCAGCCAAAATCGTTATTCACCCATGTCGCGCCTTTTACCTGCCGGGCAATATCCTGGGCAACTTTATTCGCACAAACGCTGGTAGGTAAAATCAGTACATAATTACGGATGCCAAAACGGCCGTCAGGGCGGCGGAACCCCAAAAAAGTCTCATTGCTCATAATCATTTTCCCTTGTTTTATATTATTTCCAGTCACCACGTCCGCGTTCGCTTTCCACATTGTGGACGTGCACATAGTCGCCACTTTTTATTTCCTGAGTGGCGCGGCCAATGGATTCGCCATATTTATAAACTTCGCCATGAAAAGGCACATCGCAGATGGCGAATTTGTGGCCAAATGGCACATCCTGATGTAACACAACGCTTATCTCGCGTTCGCCAATGAACATTGTGGCGGTTTCGCCAGCCTTGAGCGCCGTAATAGCCGTCGCGACGCAATCCTGAGGGTGAATCACCACTGCATTTTTTTTCACGATTAACTCCTTTGCTTTAGTCCTGTCTTCCCTAATCAAAAGGCGTGCCATTTTTTAACTTATTGGTTTATATTACTTTATTTTCACAGACCGATCTGGCGGTGACAGGAACTGCGGTAATTTGCCTCAGTCGTGTCGCATTTTGCGTCACCTCCTCACGGACGCCTGGCGCGACAAATGTTCTACCCCCTGTTTTGACGTGCGTGTTTGGGCTATGCTATGCGGATCTAAACACCACCTCTAAAGCTACATTTGTAGCTGTATCGAAAACAGGACTACTGGCTGCCATGCAAGAGCAATACCGCCCGGAAGAGATAGAATCCAAAGTACAGCTTCACTGGGATGAGAAGCGCACATTTGAAGTGACCGAAGACGAGAGCAAAGAGAAGTATTACTGCCTGTCGATGCTTCCCTATCCTTCTGGCCGACTACACATGGGCCACGTACGTAACTACACCATCGGCGACGTGGTTGCCCGCTACCAGCGTATGCTGGGCAAAAACGTGCTGCAGCCAATCGGCTGGGACGCCTTCGGCCTGCCGGCGGAAGGCGCGGCGGTGAAGAACAACACCGCGCCGGCGCCGTGGACGTACGACAACATCGCGTACATGAAAAACCAGCTCAAAACGCTGGGTTTTGGCTATGACTGGAGCCGTGAAATCGCGACCTGCACCCCGGAATACTACCGCTGGGAACAGAAATTCTTCACCGAGCTGTATAAAAAAGGCCTGGTGTACAAGAAGACTTCTGCCGTTAACTGGTGCCCGAACGATCAGACCGTTCTCGCCAACGAACAGGTGATCGACGGCTGCTGCTGGCGCTGCGACACCAAAGTTGAGCGTAAAGAGATCCCACAGTGGTTTATCAAAATCACCGCTTACGCAGACGAGCTGTTGCGCGATCTGGATAAGCTGGACCACTGGCCTGATACCGTAAAAACGATGCAGCGCAACTGGATTGGCCGCTCTGAAGGCGTGGAAATAACCTTCGATGTGAAGGGTTACGATAACACCCTGACCGTCTATACCACCCGTCCGGATACCTTTATGGGCGCCACTTACCTGGCGGTGGCCGCCGGTCATCCGCTGGCGCAAAAAGCGGCGGCGAACAACGCCGAGCTGGCGGCGTTCATCGACGAATGCCGTAACACCAAAGTGGCCGAAGCCGAAATGGCGACCATGGAGAAAAAAGGCGTCGACACCGGCTATAAAGCGATTCATCCGTTAACTGGCGAAGAGATCCCGGTCTGGGCGGCAAACTTTGTCCTGATGGAGTACGGCACTGGCGCGGTGATGGCCGTTCCGGGTCACGATCAGCGCGACTACGAATTTGCCTCCAAATACGGTTTGACCATCAAGCCGGTGATTCTGGCCGCCGACGGTTCCGAGCCGGATCTTTCCGAACAGGCGATGACCGAAAAAGGCGTGCTGTTTAACTCCGGCGAGTTCGACGGTCTGGCCTTTGAAGCGGCGTTTAACGCCATTGCCGATAAACTGGCGGAAAAAGGCGTCGGCGAACGTAAAGTGAACTACCGTCTGCGTGACTGGGGCGTTTCCCGTCAGCGTTACTGGGGCGCGCCGATCCCGATGGTCACCCTGGAAGACGGCACCGTGCTGCCGACGCCGGAAGATCAACTGCCGGTTATTTTGCCGGAAGATGTCGTCATGGACGGCATCACCAGCCCGATCAAGGCCGATCCTGAGTGGGCGAAAACCACCGTTAACGGTATGCCGGCGCTGCGTGAAACCGACACCTTCGACACCTTTATGGAATCGTCATGGTACTACGCGCGTTACACCTGCCCGCAGTATCAGGAAGGAATGCTGGATTCGAAAGCGGCAAACTACTGGCTGCCAGTCGATATCTACATCGGCGGTATTGAACATGCCATCATGCACCTGCTCTACTTCCGCTTCTTTCATAAGCTGATGCGCGATGCGGGCATGGTCACCTCTGACGAGCCGGCTAAACAGTTGCTGTGCCAGGGCATGGTACTGGCGGATGCGTTCTATTATGTCGGCGAGAACGGCGAACGTAACTGGGTTTCGCCAGTTGACGCTATCGTCGAGCGCGATGAAAAAGGCCGCATCGTCAAAGCAAAAGACGCAGCGGGTCATGAGCTGGTCTACACTGGCATGAGTAAAATGTCCAAGTCAAAAAATAACGGTATCGACCCGCAGGTAATGGTTGAACGTTATGGCGCGGACACGGTACGCCTGTTTATGATGTTCGCTTCTCCGGCGGATATGACTCTGGAATGGCAGGAGTCCGGCGTAGAAGGCGCAAACCGCTTTATTAAACGCGTCTGGAAGCTGGTTTACGAACACACCGCTAAAGGTCCTGTCGCGGCGCTGAACGTCGATGCGCTGAGCGAAGATCAAAAAGCGCTGCGTCGCGATGTGCATAAAACCATTGCCAAAGTGACCGATGATATCGGCCGCCGTCAGACGTTCAACACCGCCATTGCGGCGATCATGGAGTTGATGAACAAACTGGCGAAAGCCCCGCAGGAAGGCGAACAAGACCGCGCACTGCTTCAGGAAGCGCTGCAGGCCGTCGTGCGTATGCTTAACCCGTTCACCCCGCACGTCTGCTTTACCTTGTGGCAGGAACTGGGTGGCGAAGGCGATATCGACAACGCGCCGTGGCCGGTTGCCGACGAGCAGGCAATGGTGGAAAACACCACGCTGGTTGTCGTGCAGGTTAACGGTAAAGTTCGCGGTAAGATCACCGTTGCGGTGGATGCCACCGAAGAACAGGTGCGTGAACGTGCAGGCCAGGAACATCTGGTGGCAAAATATCTTGATGGTGTTACCGTGCGTAAAGTGATTTACGTTCCGGGTAAACTCCTCAATCTGGTTGTTGGCTAAGCGCGGGAGGAAGCGTGCGATATCTGGTAACACTGTTGTTATCTCTGGCGGTGCTGGTCACCGCCGGATGCGGCTGGCATCTGCGTAGCACTACGCAGGTTCCGGCTTCAATGAAAACGATGATCCTCGATTCCGGCGATCCGAACGGTCCGCTAAGTCGTGCGGTACGTAATCAGTTACGGCTGAATAACGTAAACCTGCTTGATAAAGACACAACGCGCAAAGACGTTCCGTCTCTGCGGCTTGGAACGGTGACTATTTCGCAGGATACGGCGTCAGTGTTCCAGGACGGCCAGACGGCGGAATATCAGATGGTGATGACCGTCAATGCCTCGGTATTGATTCCGGGCCATGACATCTATCCTATCAGCACGAAAGTGTACCGTTCGTTCTTCGATAACCCGCAGATGGCGTTGGCGAAGGATAACGAGCAGGCCATGATCGTTCAGGAGATGTACGACAAAGCCGCTGAACAGCTGATTCGTAAGCTGACCAGCGTCCGCGCGGCGGATATTCAGGCGACGAAAGAGGAGGCTACCGCCGACAATGAGACGGCGGCGCCCGCCTCTACGCCAGCACGCGTCTCCACTACGCTGAGTAACTAATGATCAGGTTGTATCCTGAACAACTCCGCGCGCAGCTCAACGAAGGGCTGCGTGCGGCATATTTATTATTGGGCAACGATCCGCTGCTGCTGCAGGAAAGTCAGGACGCTATTCGTCTGGCGGCTGCGTCGCAAGGCTTCGAAGAGCACCACGCTTTTACTCTCGATCCCAGTACAGACTGGGGATCGCTTTTCTCACTCTGCCAGGCGATGAGCCTGTTCGCCAGCCGTCAAACGCTGGTGCTGCAACTGCCGGAAAACGGGCCTAACGCGGCAATGAATGAGCAACTCGCCACGCTGAGCGAGCTGCTGCATGACGACCTGTTATTAATAGTACGCGGAAACAAGCTCACCAAAGCGCAGGAAAACGCCGCCTGGTATACCGCACTGGCAGACCGTAGCGTTCAGGTCAGTTGTCAGACGCCGGAGCAGGCGCAGCTTCCCCGCTGGGTGGCCGCCAGAGCGAAAGCACAGAATTTGCAACTGGATGACGCCGCGAACCAACTGCTGTGCTATTGCTATGAGGGCAATCTGTTGGCGCTGGCGCAGGCGCTGGAACGACTGTCGCTGCTTTGGCCTGACGGTAAGTTAACGCTTCCTCGCGTGGAGCAGGCCGTCAATGACGCCGCCCACTTTACCCCTTTCCACTGGGTGGATGCGTTACTGATGGGGAAAAGCAAACGCGCGCTGCATATTCTGCAACAGCTACGCCTTGAAGGCAGCGAACCGGTCATTCTGCTGCGGACCCTCCAGCGAGAGCTGCTGCTACTGGTCAATCTCAAACGTCAGTCCGCGCATACGTCGTTACGCGCGCTGTTTGATAAACACCGGGTCTGGCAAAACCGTCGCCCCATGATCGGCGACGCGTTGCAGCGTCTCCATCCTGCACAGCTTCGCCAGGCCGTGCAGTTACTGACGCGTACAGAAATTACGCTCAAACAGGATTATGGTCAGTCGGTATGGGCAGATCTTGAAGGGCTGTCGCTCCTGCTCTGCCATAAGGCGCTGGCAGACGTATTTATTGATGGGTGATATGAAATCGTTACAGGCTTTATTCGGCGGCACCTTTGATCCGGTGCATTATGGACATCTTAAACCTGTTGAAACGCTGGCGAATCTGATCGGCTTATCGCGGGTGATTATTATGCCTAACAATGTGCCGCCGCATCGCCCCCAGCCGGAAGCCTCCAGCGCGCAGCGTAAATATATGCTGGAGCTGGCTATCGCCGATAAGCCGCTTTTTACGCTGGATGAACGCGAGCTACAGCGAAACGCGCCCTCTTACACTGCGCAAACGTTGAAAGCATGGCGCGAAGAACAGGGTCCCGAAGCGCCGCTGGCGTTTATTATCGGCCAGGACTCTCTGCTTAACTTCCCCACCTGGCATGATTACGACACCATCCTTGATAACACTCACCTGATCGTTTGTCGTCGTCCGGGCTATCCCCTTGAAATGACGCAGGCGCAACACCAGCAGTGGCTGGAACAGCATCTGACCCATACGCCGGACGATCTACACCAGTTGCCAGCCGGTAAAATTTACCTGGCGGAAACGCCCTGGCTTAATATCTCCGCAACCCTCATCCGCGAACGGCTGGAAAAAGGCGAGTCCTGCGACGATCTGTTGCCGGAAAACGTGCTGAACTACATCAATCAGCAGGGGTTATACCGGTAAGCACATTGCGCAGCGCCGACAGCAGACGCTCGTTTTGCGCAGCGCTGCGTATCGCCACACGATAATAGCGGCTGTCCAGCCCCGGGTAGTTAGCGCAGCTACGAATTAAAATCCGCTGCGTCAGCAACCGTCGCTGCAGGTCAATATCCTCTCGCTCACAGCGTAACAACAGATAGTTTGCCCGCCCGGGATAAACCGTCAGCAGGGGGAGCTGACAAAGCGCCTGATAAAACCGGGCGCCCTCCTCCCGTAACCAATGCCAGGTCGCCTGTTGCCAGGCGCTATCCTGTAACGCTACCTCACCGGCAAGCGCCGCCAGCGCGTTAACCGACCACGGCATTTGTTGGCGACGCATCCGCGCCACCGCCGCGTCATCGCTGTTGACGAGATATCCCAACCGCAGGCCGGGAATAGCATAAAATTTGGTCAGCGAACGCAGCACCCAGATATGCGGATTATCTTTAAGAGCAGGAATAAAGCCCGTCTCATGCGGAATAAAATCGATAAACGCTTCATCCAGGATCAGGTTAATGTTCAGCGATTTGCAGCGATCGGCAATGGCCTGTAATAACTGCCGCTCCGGCAGCAGGCCGGTAGGATTATTGGGCGTACACAGAAACAGGCAGTCCAGATCGGGCGTCAACGCCTCAAGAATGGCATCGGTAAGCTGCCAGCCATCCGCTTCGCGTAGAGACCAGCGACGAATTTCACAGCCACTTTGCGCCAGCGCCCGGCCATACTCCGCGAAACCTGGCGTGACAATCATTGCACGACGCGGTTTAAGACCGCTCGCCACGGTAAAGATTGACTCCGTCTCGCCATTTCCCGCCAGTATCCACGATGCCGGCACCTGATGATGACGCGCCAGCGCCTGGTGCAAATGAAAATAATCGGCGTCCGGGTAGCGCTCAATGCAGTCCAGTTTGTCGATAAGCGCGCGTTTCACGCTGACAGGCATACCCAGCGGATTAATGTTTGCGCTAAAATCCAGTAACTGGTCAGGTGAGATGCCCAACACCGTCGCGGCTTCCCGAATATTACCGCCATGCGCGCTGTTGAATAACGCCATTATGCCTCCGGCCAAAAAACGCTATTTTAGTGAAAAAAACGTTGCGCAATCAGGGGCATTATCATGTTTTGCGCATTTAACCTCATGAGGAATACCATGCGATTGTGGCTGGTGCGTCATGGCGAAACCGAGGCCAATGTCGCCGGGTTGTATAGCGGACATGCTCCCACGCCGTTAACGGAAAAAGGGATTGGCCAGGCGAAAACGCTACATACTTTATTGCGCCACGCGCCATTTGACCGGGTGTTATGCAGCGAGCTGGAGCGCGCGCGCCATACCGCCCGGCTCGTACTGGAGGGCCGGGATGTGCCGCAACACATCTTACCTGAGCTTAATGAGATGTACTTTGGCGACTGGGAAATGCGCCATCACCGCGACCTGACCCATGAAGATGCCGAAAGCTATGCCGCCTGGTGTACGGACTGGCAGAATGCGGTTCCGACCAATGGCGAGGGTTTTCAGGCTTTTACCCGGCGCGTAGAGCGCTTTATCTCGCGACTCGATGCGTTTAGCGATTGCCAGAACCTGCTGATCGTCAGCCATCAGGGCGTACTCAGCCTGTTGATTGCCCGTCTGCTCGCAATGCCCGCAGCCTCGCTATGGCATTTCCGGGTAGAACAGGGATGCTGGAGCGCGATCGACATATGCGAAGGGTTCGCCACCCTGAAAGTATTAAATAGTCGTGCCGTCTGGCGGCCTGAGTGATGAATTTTCCGTTTTTTCTCGCCGCAGCGGTTTCGCCCATTGACAGCCCCCGACAGGCTGTTATTCTCCGCAGCCAGGCTTTTTTCACCTTGCAGAGCTTTGCAGAAATTGTTTTACAAAAATGGCGATGCTTTCTGTGACGTGGGATGGGATGATAATCTGGTTTTAAACGCCGATCCGGCGACATAAGTCCCGGTATCGCCGCTAATTCAGGTATACTACACGGCGTCCCGCCGGAAGGTTAGCGTTAACTCGCAACGCCTTACCGGTCCAGCCTGTTGGCCTTTTTCTATCGTTATAACGCAATTATTCACCCAGGGGGAAAACTTGCAGGGTAAAGCACTCCAGGATTTTGTTATCGACAAAATTGATGACCTGAAAGGTCAGGACATCATCGCCTTAGATGTTCAGGGTAAATCCAGTATCACCGACTGTATGATTATTTGTACCGGCACCTCCAGCCGTCACGTTATGTCTATTGCCGACCACGTGGTGCAGTCGTCGCGCGCGGCCGGTATGCTGCCATTGGGCGTCGAAGGCGAAAATGCGGCTGACTGGATTGTCGTCGATCTGGGCGATGTGATTGTGCATGTCATGCAGGAAGAAAGTCGCCGCCTGTATGAACTGGAAAAACTCTGGAGTTAATGCGTGAAGCTGCAACTTGTCGCTGTCGGCACGAAGATGCCCGACTGGGTTCAAACGGGATTTACGGAATATCTGCGTCGTTTTCCGAAAGATATGCCCTTTGAGCTGATCGAAATCCCTGCGGGCAAACGCGGCAAGAACGCGGATATCAAACGCATTCTCGACAAAGAGGGCGAGCAGATGCTGGCCGCCGCCGGTAAGAATCGCATTGTTACCCTGGATATTCCAGGCAAGCCGTGGGATACGCCGCAGTTAGCCAATGAGCTGGAGCGCTGGAAACAGGACGGGCGCGACGTCAGTTTGCTGATTGGCGGCCCGGAAGGATTATCTCCCGCCTGCAAAGCGGCAGCGGAACAGAGCTGGTCGCTCTCGGCGTTAACGCTCCCTCACCCGCTGGTTCGGGTTCTGGTCGCGGAGAGTTTGTACCGGGCGTGGAGCATCACAACCAACCACCCTTATCACCGTGAGTGATCGTGAAGTCTTGAGAAGATTAAGCAGCGGATGAAACGACAAAATTCTTTTCGTGACTATACGGCTGAGTCCGCACTGTTTGTGCGTCGGGCGCTGGTCGCCTTTTTGGGTATTTTGCTGCTGACCGGCGTACTGATCGCCAATTTGTATAATCTGCAAATCCTTCGTTTTACCGATTACCAGACCCGCTCGAACGAAAACCGTATCAAGCTGGTGCCAATTGCGCCAAGCCGCGGGATAATCTACGACCGCAACGGCATTCCCCTTGCGCTGAACCGCACTATCTATCAGATTGAAATGATGCCGGAAAAGGTGGATAACGTTCAGCAAACGCTGGATGCGCTACGCAGTGTGGTCGATTTAAACAACGACGATATCGCCGCCTTTAAAAAAGAGCGCGCCCGATCCCATCGCTTTACTTCTATTCCGGTGAAAACAAACCTGACGGAAGTTCAGGTCGCGCGCTTTGCTGTCAACCAGTACCGTTTTCCGGGCGTCGAAGTCAAAGGCTATAAACGCCGCTATTATCCATACGGATCGGCGCTGACCCACGTTATCGGCTACGTATCGAAAATCAATGATAAAGACGTCGAGCGTCTCGACAGAGAAAACAAACTGGCAAACTACGCCGCCACCCATGACATCGGCAAGCTGGGCATTGAGCGCTACTATGAAGATATTCTGCATGGGCAAACCGGTTATGAAGAGGTTGAAGTCAACAACCGCGGCCGCGTCATTCGCCAGCTCAAAGAGGTGCCGCCGCAGGCCGGACACGATATCTACCTGACGCTGGATCTCAAGCTCCAGCAGTATATTGAAACGCTGCTGGCAGGCAGTCGCGCGGCGGTGATTGTCACCGATCCGCGTACCGGCGGCGTGCTATCGCTGGTCTCCATGCCAAGTTACGACCCTAACCTTTTCGTGGATGGCATCTCCAGCAAAGATTACTCCGGGCTGCTTAACGACCCGAACACGCCATTAGTGAACCGCGCGACTCAGGGTGTCTACCCACCCGCTTCTACCGTTAAGCCTTACGTCGCCGTATCGGCGTTAAGCGCTGGCGTCATCACCCGTAACACCAGTCTTTTCGACCCTGGCTGGTGGCAGTTGCCGGGGTCTGAGAAACGCTACCGCGACTGGAAAAAATGGGGCCACGGGCATCTGAATATAACCAAATCCCTTGAAGAGTCGGCGGATACCTTCTTCTATCAGGTGGCCTATGACATGGGAATCGACCGCCTGTCAGAATGGATGGGTAAGTTTGGCTATGGGCACTATACGGGAATTGATCTCGCAGAAGAGCGCTCTGGTAATATGCCGACCCGCGAGTGGAAACAGAAACGCTTTAAAAAACCGTGGTATCAGGGCGATACGATTCCGGTGGGCATCGGCCAGGGCTACTGGACAGCGACGCCGATTCAGATGAGTAAGGCGCTGATGATCCTTATTAACGACGGCGTAGTTAAAGTCCCGCACCTGTTAATGAGCACCGCGGAAAACGGTAAACAGGTGCCGTGGGTACAGCCGCATGAGCCGCCGGTGGGCGATATTCACTCCGGCTACTGGGAAATTGCGAAAGATGGCATGTATGGCGTCGCCAACCGCCCTAACGGCACGGCGCATAAATATTTTGCCAGCGCGCCCTACAAAATCGCGGCGAAGTCGGGCACCGCGCAGGTCTTTGGCCTGAAGGCCAACGAAACGTACAATGCGCATAAAATCGCCGAGCGCCTGCGTGACCATAAATTAATGACCGCCTTTGCGCCGTATAACAATCCCCAGGTCGCCGTCGCGATCATCCTTGAAAACGGCGGCGCAGGCCCGGCAGTAGGCACGATCATGCGCCAAATCCTTGATCACATTATGCTGGGCGACAACAACACCCATTTGCCTGCGGAAAACCCGGTGGTTGCAGCGGCGGAGGACCAATAATCATGACGGATAATCCGAACAAAAAAACCTTCTGGGATAAAATTCATATCGATCCCACGATGCTACTTATTCTGCTGGCGTTACTGGTTTACAGCGCATTGGTCATCTGGAGCGCCAGCGGCCAGGACATCGGCATGATGGAGCGTAAAATCGGTCAGATTGCGATGGGGCTGGTGGTCATGGTGGTGATGGCGCAGATCCCGCCGCGCGTGTATGAAGGCTGGGCGCCCTATCTCTATATCATTTGTATCATTCTGCTGGTCGCCGTTGATGCCTTCGGCGCAATATCCAAAGGCGCGCAGCGCTGGCTCGATCTGGGAATCGTTCGCTTTCAGCCTTCGGAAATAGCCAAAATCGCCGTGCCGCTGATGGTCGCCCGCTTTATTAACCGTGACGTCTGCCCGCCCTCGCTGAAAAATACCGCCATCGCCCTGGTATTAATCTTTATGCCTACCCTGCTGGTTGCCGCCCAGCCGGATCTGGGGACGTCTATTCTGGTCGCCCTTTCCGGTCTCTTTGTCCTATTTTTGTCTGGTCTGAGCTGGCGCTTAATTGGGGTCGCCATTGTATTGATCGCTGCATTTATTCCTATTTTGTGGTTTTTCCTGATGCACGATTACCAACGCCAGCGCGTCATGATGCTCCTTGATCCGGAGACCGATCCGCTGGGCGCGGGCTATCATATTATTCAGTCTAAAATCGCCATTGGCTCAGGCGGCCTGCGCGGTAAAGGCTGGCTCCACGGCACCCAGTCGCAGCTGGAGTTTTTACCCGAACGCCATACCGACTTTATCTTCGCGGTACTGGCGGAAGAGCTCGGTCTGGTGGGCATCCTGATTCTGCTCGCGCTCTATATTTTGCTAATAATGCGCGGTCTGTGGATTGCCGCCAGAGCGCAAACTACATTTGGTCGCGTGATGGCTGGCGGATTAATGTTAATATTATTCGTTTATGTCTTCGTAAATATTGGTATGGTGAGCGGTATTCTGCCTGTGGTTGGAGTACCTTTACCCCTGGTCAGCTACGGGGGCTCCGCACTGATTGTGCTGATGGCCGGGTTCGGGATTGTGATGTCGATCCACACCCACAGAAAAATGTTGTCGAAAAGCGTATAAGGGGTGCGCAATGCGTAAGCAGTTGCCTGTAATCTGCGTCGCGGCAGGGATAGTACTACTCGCGGCATGTACTAATGACGGCGGTCAGCAGCAAACCACCGTCGCGCCGCAACCTGCGGTATGTAATGGTCCGACTGTGGAAATCAGCGGAGCGGAACCGCGTTATGAACCTCTGAATCCGACCGCAAACCAGGATTATCAGCGTGACGGTAAAAGTTATAAAATCGTTCAGGACCCGTCCCGCTTTAGCCAGGCTGGCCTGGCCGCTATTTATGATGCGGAACCCGGCAGTAATTTAACCGCCTCCGGGGAGATGTTCGATCCGATGCAGCTTACCGCCGCCCATCCGACACTGCCTATCCCCAGCTATGCGCGAATCACCAACCTGGCCAACGGTCGCATGATCGTCGTGCGTATTAACGATCGCGGCCCCTATGGCACCGATCGGGTCATCTCCCTGTCCCGCGCGGCGGCGGATCGTCTGAATACCTCGAATAATACTAAAGTACGGATTGACCCTATTATCGTGGCGCCGGATGGTTCGCTCTCCGGCCCGGGGATGGCCTGTACGACGGTGGCGAAACAGACCTACGCTCTGCCCCCGCGCCCTGATTTAAGCGGCGGAATGGTAAGCGCCTCTTCAGCGCCTGCGCAACCGCAAGGCGACGTTCTTCCGGTCAGTAATTCCACGTTGAAAAGTGACGATACCACCGGTGCGCCGGTGAGCAGCAGCGGCTTCCTCGGCGCGCCGACCACGCTGGCGCCTGGCGTGCTGGAGGGTAATGAACCGACGCCGGCGCCACAGACAGCGCCGGTTTCCGCGCCGGTGGCGGCTCCAGCGACTGCGACGCCGGTGAGCGCGCCTGCCGCCGCAGCCCCGGTATCTGCCCCGGTGAGCGCGCCAGCCGCCGCGGCGAGCGGTCGTTTCGTCGTCCAGGTCGGCGCCGTCAGCGATCAAACGCGTGCGCAGCAGTACCAACAGCGTTTAAGCCAGCAGTTCAGCGTACCAGGACGCGTAATACAAAACGGCGCGGTCTGGCGTATTCAAC
Organism: Salmonella sp. 5800; assembly: GCF_046558195.1. Lineage (NCBI taxonomy): Bacteria > Pseudomonadati > Pseudomonadota > Gammaproteobacteria > Enterobacterales > Enterobacteriaceae > Salmonella > Salmonella sp. 5800. The sequence continues at coordinate 109,956 of NZ_JBGDOX010000002.1, forward strand.
TGGGGCCTTTTGCCAGTAAAGCCGAAGCCAGCGCGTTACAGCAACGTTTGCAAACAGAAGCACAATTACAGTCCTTTATCGCCAGCGCGCAGTAACCGATCGCAGGTATCTGTACTGTCAATTTCTGTAAATGACATTAACAAAGTCACGCGGAAAGTCAGATGCCTGCCAGTTATGCTTTTGCTATAGTAGGGCTCTTTTTTTAATTTCATCACGGACGTCGTAGTTCAGACCATGAAGACCACTTTTTCCGCTCGTTTTATGCAGCGCATGGCGCTCACCACGGCGCTTTGTGCCGCGTTTATCTCAACCGCACATGCCGATGACCTGAATATCAAAACTATGATCCCGGGTGTTCCGCAGATCGATGCGGAATCCTACATCCTGATCGACTACAACTCCGGCAAAGTTCTGGCGGAACAAAACGCCGACGAACGTCGCGACCCGGCGAGTCTGACAAAGATGATGACCAGTTACGTCATCGGACAGGCAATGAAAGCGGGTAAATTTAAAGAAACCGACCTGGTTACCGTCGGTAATGACGCCTGGGCCACCGGCAATCCGGTATTTAAAGGCTCCTCGCTGATGTTCCTCAAGCCGGGAATGCAGGTACCGGTCTCTCAGTTGATACGCGGCATCAATCTGCAATCCGGCAATGACGCCTGTGTGGCAATGGCTGATTTCGCCGCCGGTAGTCAGGATGCTTTCGTCGGGCTGATGAACAGCTATGTGAACGCGTTGGGGCTGAAAAATACCCACTTCCAGACCGTACACGGCCTGGACGCCGACGGACAATACAGTTCAGCTCGCGATATGGCGCTGATTGGTCAGGCGTTAATTCGCGATGTGCCTAACGAATATGCAGTTTATAAAGAAAAAGAGTTCACCTTTAACGGCATTCGCCAGTTAAACCGTAACGGTCTGCTGTGGGATAACAGCCTGAATGTGGACGGCATCAAAACCGGCCATACCAGCAAAGCGGGCTATAATCTGGTCGCTTCCGCAACCGAAGGCCAGATGCGATTGATTTCCGCCGTGATGGGCGGACGGACCTATAAAGGCCGTGAAACAGAAAGCAAAAAACTGCTGACGTGGGGCTTCCGTTTCTTTGAAACCGTTAATCCGCTGAAGGCTGGTAAAGAGTTCGCCTCTGAACCCGCCTGGTTTGGTAATACCGATCGCGCCTCGCTGGGCGTCGATAAAGACGTTTACCTGACGATCCCTCGCGGTCGCATGAAAGATTTGAAAGCGAGCTATGTACTGAATACCGCAGAACTGCACGCGCCGCTGCAGAAAAACCAGGTGGTCGGCACCATCAACTTCCAGCTGGACGGTAAAACCATCGAGCAGCGTCCGCTGGTCGTACTGCAAGAGATCCCGGAAGGGAACTTCTTCGGTAAAATCATTGATTACATTAAATTAATGTTCCATCACTGGTTTGGATAAAAATTGAACGCTTGAAAGTGTGATTTTCGTCCCCATATACTATGCATCAGTAAAACTCCCGCCCTGTGGCGGGAGTTGTTATTTTTTTTACGTAATGCCGGAGCTGACATGAAAACCAAACTTAACGAACTGCTTGAATTCCCTACGCCATTTACTTACAAAGTAATGGGGCAGGCGTTACCTGAGCTGGTTGATCAGGTGGTTGAAGTGGTACAGCGCCATGCGCCTGGTGATTACTCTCCGACGGTAAAACCGAGCAGCAAAGGCAACTACCACTCGGTCTCTATCACCATTAATGCCACCCATATTGAACAGGTTGAAACGCTGTACGAAGAACTGGGCAATATTGATATCGTGCGAATGGTATTGTAATACATCCAGACGGTTACCCGGTCTTATCCGGGTAACTCCCCGCCTCCCCCGCTGTGATATACTTTCCTCTCTTTTTTCATTCTCTACGGAGATGCCGTTTTGTATCAGGATAAAATCCTTGTCCGCCAGCTCGGCCTTCAGCCCTATGAAGCTATCTCTCAGGCCATGCATAACTTTACCGATATGCGCGATGAAAACAGCCATGATGAAATCTGGTTGGTTGAGCATTACCCGGTGTTTACCCAGGGCCAGGCCGGTAAAGCGGAACATATATTGATGCCTGGCGATATTCCCGTTGTGCAGAGCGATCGTGGAGGACAGGTGACCTATCATGGTCCGGGCCAACAGGTAATGTACGTTTTACTTAACCTGAAACGACGTAAACTGGGCGTGCGTGATTTAGTCACCCTACTTGAACAGACCGTGGTGAATACACTGGCTGAAATTGGTATTGAGGCGCATCCGCGCGCCGATGCGCCGGGCGTCTATGTGGGTGAAAAGAAAATCTGCTCGCTGGGTTTACGTATCCGTCGCGGCTGCTCATTCCACGGTTTAGCGCTAAACGTTAACATGGATCTTTCTCCTTTCCTACGCATCAACCCGTGTGGTTATGCCGGCATGGAAATGGCTAAAATAACGCAGTGGAAGGAAGACGCTACCACGGATAATATTGCGCCCCGCTTGCTGGCGAATATTTTAGCTCTGCTAAATAATCCACCGTATGAATATATTGCTGCTTAATGCGTAAAATATAATGGCCCAAGAAATTTATGGGTCATTAATCATATATGATTTGAATGCTTTACTTCTCCCCCCGCTTTCTATATTTTCGTTATATCCCTGCTGTAGCCGCCAGGCGGCATGGTCTCTTCAGTCCTCATGATGAGGAATTTTCCGTGAACAAAATCCCGGCCTTGCTGTTACTTATCTTATTGAAATGACTAAAAATACATTCATAAGAGTAATTTTAAAACCAACTCATAAATGCAAAATATACTATTTCATCTATTATTCATAATACGAATGAATTCGGAGCCAGAGCGTGAGTGATAATAATCAGGCAGAAAGACAACCGGCCGATCAACATCTACAAGACAAACCGCAAATTTTCAGAACACTGAGAAATATTGACCTCAATCTGTTGACGATTTTTGAGGCCGTATATGTCCATAAAGGGATCGTCAATGCAGCGAAAATTCTTAACCTGACGCCGTCAGCCATCAGCCAGTCCATTCAAAAATTACGGACTATATTTCCCGATCCGCTGTTTATTCGCAAAGGCCAGGGCGTAACGCCCACGACGTATGCTACGCATCTGCACGAATACATCAGCCAGGGGCTGGAATCTATTCTTGGCGCCCTGGATCTTACGGGCAGCTATGATAAGCAACGCACCATTACAATTGGCACGACGCCTTCGGTCGGCGCGCTAGTGATGCCGATTATTTACCAGGCCATCAGGCCGCGTTATCCTCAGCTTTTGCTGCGCAACATTCCGGTAGACGATGCCGAAAGCCAGCTTAGTCAGTTTCAGACCGATCTCATTATCAATACCCATAGCTATAACAACCGGAGCATCCAGCATCACGTCCTGTTTAGCGATACGCTTGAGATTGTCTGCCGCCAGCATCACCCATGTCTGGCGAACGCCATTACTGAAGAGAGACTGAACAGCGCGGATCACACCTTTCTGATGCTGGAGGGACAACATCTTTCCCTACTGCGCCAGCGACTGCAGGAGACATTTCCCGATCAGCAAATCAGTTTTAGCAGCTACAATATTTTTACCATTGCCTCGCTGATCGCCAGCAGCGATCTGCTGGGACTGATGCCCACCCGCTTCTACGACTTATTTAGCCGCTGCTGGCCGCTTGAACGCCTTCCCTACGCGCCGGTGAATAGTGAACAGGTCGAGTTCTCGCTGCATTACAATAAACTGAGTCTGCGCGATCCGGTGCTGGAGAACGTCATTGATATCATTCGTGAGGCGTTCTGACAAAAATGTTGCATTCAGGTCACGGAAGATATGGGCAAACAGCACAAAACAACAACTATTTTACATTTTGCCGGGCTGTCAGGCTGCTTTATGGCCCTTATCAATGATATACTGCGTGTCACAAATTCAAAAATAGTTGATAAATACAACTTTCCCTTGAATTGAAACGCTTTCCTTCGTTATTCGCAACTGGAACACGCACGCTATGAGTAAACCCATTGTGATGGAACGCGGTGTAAAATACCGCGATGCCGATAAGATGGCTCTTATCCCGGTTAAAAATGTGGTCACAGAGCGCGACGCTCTACTACGTAAACCGGAATGGATGAAAATAAAACTTCCGGCGGATTCTACCCGTATCCAGGGCATCAAAGCCGCAATGCGCAAAAATGGCCTGCATTCTGTCTGCGAGGAAGCGTCTTGCCCAAACCTGGCTGAATGTTTCAACCACGGTACCGCTACGTTTATGATCCTTGGCGCCATTTGCACTCGCCGCTGTCCGTTCTGTGATGTCGCCCATGGCCGCCCCGTTGCGCCGGATGCGGAAGAGCCGCAGAAACTGGCGCAAACGATCGCCGACATGGCGCTACGCTATGTGGTCATCACCTCTGTCGACCGTGACGATCTGCGTGACGGCGGCGCCCAGCATTTTGCTGACTGCATCACCGCCATCCGCGCCAAAAGCCCGGAGATAAAAATAGAGACGCTGGTGCCAGACTTCCGTGGACGTATGGATCGCGCGCTGGATATTCTTAACGCGACGCCGCCGGATGTGTTTAACCACAACCTGGAAAACGTGCCGCGTATTTACCGCCAGGTTCGTCCGGGCGCCGATTACAACTGGTCGCTGAAATTACTGGAACGCTTCAAAGAAGCGCACCCGGAAATTCCAACAAAATCGGGTCTGATGGTGGGCTTAGGCGAAACCAATGCGGAAATCATTGAGGTTATGCGCGACTTACGCCGTCACGGCGTTACCATGCTGACGCTTGGTCAGTATCTACAGCCAAGCCGCCATCACCTGCCGGTACAGCGTTATGTCAGCCCGGAAGAGTTTGACGAGATGAAAGCGGAAGCCCTGGCGATGGGCTTTACCCATGCCGCCTGTGGCCCCTTTGTACGTTCTTCGTACCATGCTGATCTCCAGGCCAAAGGCATGGAAGTGAAATGATCGTGTAATAGACGCTTACATTTCAGGCAAAAAAAACCGGCAACTCGCCGGTTTTTTTACTCTGCGGAGCAAGCGCATCGCGCTATTACTCTTTGTGCGAGAGTTTTTCAGCCTGAACGCTACCGTCGACGTCTTTCTTAACGCCCGCGTCTTCATCGTTCATTGCTTTCTTGAATCCTTTAATCGCCGTGCCCAGGTCTCCGCCCAGCGTACGTAACTTCTTGGTACCAAACAGCAGAACAACCAGTGCGGCAACCACCAGCAGTTTGGTAATACTAATCTCACCCATAGATACCTTCTTCACTAAAAACAGGCTGCGTAACGCGCCGGATTAACCTGAGAATATTAACGGTCTTTCGACGCGCGCACACAATAGCAATCTGTAACAAGGTGAATCAAGCTTTGCGTAAAAAAACATCATAATAATTGCGGTGGCGCAAATCGTCGTTGCTGCAAAAGAGGAAGTTGCTCCCGCACCTGGTCTATTCGTTCTCTGAATATTTCCGCGACGATCAGCGCCGGACGATCGGCTGCCGCAGCTATCGTTACCCCCAACGGATCGATAATACGACTTTGACCAATATTACGATTACCACACTCCCCGGCCGCAATCATATAGCAGGTGGTATCCAGCGCTCTCGCCGCCAGCAGCGTCGACCACTGCTGCTCTTTCAGCGGGCCGCGAACCCAGCCCGTCGGCAGCGCCAATACGTCAGCCCCCTGTAAAGCCAGCGCTAGCGCCATGTCAGGAAAGCGCAGGTCATAACAGGTCATAAGCCCCACCTTAACCCCCTCCACGACCAGCACAGGCGCGATAACAGTTCCGGCATCAATACTTTGGGATTCTTGCATCGAAAACGCATCATAGAGATGCAGCTTCGCGTAACGCGCGACAATGTGACCTGCCCGTAGCGCCACCAGCATATTAACTGCCCGTCCAGGCGTTGACGGGACAAGGATAGTGAATATCGTCGTCATATTATTATGAGCGCTTTCTTCCTGAAGCCGCGTCATAAACGCGCCATCCAGCGGCTGCGCGGCGCGAATCGACAGGTCAAGGTCGATGTCATCTCGCGCTAATATCCCCTCAGGCAGCACCAGAAGCGATACGCCGCGTCCCGCCGCCTGAGCCATTAACGAAACGCAAACTTGCGCATTCTTTTCCCATACAGAACTCACCACAAACTGCCCGGCTGCAACGAACATATCCCCTCCCACACCTCTGTCAGGACTCGCCAATTATGCTTGTTCGGCGTTACACTCCTCCTGTATAGCAATTAAATAAAGGATTCGGCAGTGTTACAGCTTCTTTTAGCAGTTTTTATTGGCGGTGGAACGGGGAGCGTAGCCCGGTGGATGCTAAGTATGCGTTTTAATCCGCTTCATCAGGCGATTCCCATCGGTACGCTAACAGCAAATTTGCTTGGCGCGTTTATTATCGGCATGGGGTTCGCCTGGTTTAACCGCATGACACATATCGATCCGATGTGGAAAGTGCTCATCACAACCGGCTTTTGCGGCGGCCTGACGACCTTTTCTACTTTTTCTGCTGAAGTGGTATTCTTGCTGCAAGAGGGGCGCTTTGGCTGGGCGCTGCTGAATGTGCTGATTAACCTGTTGGGTTCGTTTGCCATGACGGCGCTGGCATTCTGGCTATTTTCCGCCGCAGCGGCGCGTTAAGCGCAAAAAAAACCCGCCGAAAGGGCGGGTTTTGAAATCTTGCTGTCGGACGTATGCTTACAGAGCAGTTACGTTTGCAGCGGAAGGGCCTTTGGCACCGTTAGTGATTTCGAACTCTACGCGCTGACCTTCAGCCAGAGTTTTAAAACCATTGGTCTGGATTGCAGAGAAGTGTACGAACACGTCTTTGCTGCCATCTTCCGGAGTAATGAAACCGAATCCTTTGGATTCATTAAACCACTTAACGTTACCTTTAATCTTAGACATCAAAATTACCTTTACATGAAAAATAGACACAAATGCTGTGTCGGATACCAGTACAACAATTGTGATGCATTTTGTCCAGTCGAACTTTGCGAAAAAGTGATAAATATCGCGTTAATTTTTAGCTAACTCTAGCTACTTATTGTTTTTTAAGACTTTTTAATTCACAACTGAAGCATGCCCTTCCCCATCAAAACTGGAAACGCATCCAGGCGAAATAGACGTTTCCGTTGTTATACGAACCCGGAATGTAGGTCATCTGAAAGGTAGCGGGACCATAGCCTATCGACGCTAAAGGCAACAGCACAGGGATGGGAATATAATTCCAGTTGTCGCGCGCGGTAACGCCTGCGGTAAAGCCCAGTCCAAGGCGAAAATTATCGTCTTCCAGCGGTCGCCAGGTTTTTTCCCAGCCATAACCGCCTATGGGTTCCCATTTGTTAAATGAATCTTTAAAGGCCATCATATAAAGGCCATGCCAGTTGCCTTTGTCGTCCCAGCGGGACTGACCAAAACCAACGCCCCACGGCCGCTCGTTATAGCGATCCGTTTTCTCTTTATCGTAGGCAAAGCGCGCATGCCAGGTAATGGCGGGGACATACAAATCATAATGCTCAGGCTGTCGCCACGTTTCTGCGACGTTATCGGTAAACGTGTTAAACCACCCTTTATCCGCCGCAGAGACTGAAGGAATAGCCAGCCATGGCATAACAAGGAGAGCAATAATAAGAAAATACTTTCTGATAATCATCACAACAGCCATACCGTTCAAAAATTCGACTGTGATAATAACAACATTAACCTGAATAAAATCTTAACAAACTATAAACAGAGAATAATCTGAGAGAGTATCGGGTTAACGGCGTTTGATTTAGCACTCAGAACCGTCGCGCGCTCCTTAATAAGTTTTCACAAAAAACATAAAACAAAGCACAACAAATAAAACAATAAAATAACAATAAATTAATACTTATAGCGCTACAGAAAATTCGTATAAGCATATTTCATCTTTAGTGATGACATGAAAAAATAACCGCGCCGTGATTTTAATCAGTAAGGCGCCATCCTTTATTCGGTACATTTTTATACCACTTTTGTGGCTCTTATTTTTACTCTGGGTGTCGATAAGACAGGGGAAACAATGCTAACAGTTATAGAGCTCCTTATCGGAGTCATCGTTATTGTGGGTGTAGCGCGCTACATCATTAAGGGATATTCCGCCACTGGCGTTTTATTTGTCGGCGGTCTGGTTCTGCTTATTATCAGCGCGCTGATGGGGCATAAGGTATTACCTGCCAGCGAAACCAGTACCGGCTATACCGCAACAGATATTGTTGAATACATCAAAATTTTGCTTATGAGTCGCGGCGGCGATCTTGGCATGATGATCATGATGCTGTGCGGCTTTGCCGCCTATATGACGCATATCGGCGCGAATGATATGGTCGTGAAGCTGGCGTCGAAACCTTTACAGTACATAAACTCGCCCTACCTGTTGATGATTGCCGCCTATTTTGTCGCCTGCCTGATGTCGCTGGCCGTCTCTTCCGCGACGGGGCTTGGCGTACTGCTCATGGCTACTCTCTTCCCGGTGATGGTCAACGTCGGCATTAGCCGCGGCGCGGCGGCGGCTATTTGCGCCTCTCCGGCCGCCATCATCCTCTCGCCAACGTCTGGCGATGTGGTTTTAGCCGCAAAGGCGGCGGAGATGCCGTTAATCGATTTCGCGTTCAAAACCACGCTGCCGATTTCCATCGCCGCCATTATCGGTATGGCGATTGCACACTTTTTCTGGCAACGCTATCTGGATAAAAAAGAGAACATTTCACATGAGATGCTGGACGTGGCGGAGATTACCACCACGGCCCCGGCGTTTTATGCCCTTTTGCCGTTCACGCCCATTATCGGCGTACTGATTTTTGACGGTAAATGGGGGCCGCAGTTGCACATTATTACCATTCTGGTGATCTGTATGCTGCTGGCCGCCGTGCTGGAATTCGTGCGCGGCTTCAACACGCAAAATGTGTTTTCCGGCCTGGAAGTGGCTTATCGCGGCATGGCGGATGCGTTTGCCGGCGTTGTGATGCTGCTGGTCGCGGCGGGCGTTTTCGCCCAGGGGCTGAGCACCATTGGCTTTATCCAAAGTCTGATCTCGATTGCCACTTCTTTTGGCTCCGCCAGCATTATTCTGATGCTGGTCTTAGTGATTTTAACCATGCTGGCCGCGATGACCACCGGTTCAGGCAATGCGCCTTTTTACGCCTTTGTTGAGATGATCCCTAAACTGGCGCACTCCTCCGGCATCAACCCAGCCTATTTATCCATCCCAATGCTGCAAGCCTCAAACCTGGGGCGCACGATTTCGCCGGTCTCCGGCGTCGTGGTCGCTGTCGCCGGGATGGCTAAAATATCACCGTTTGAAGTGGTGAAGCGCACGTCCGTTCCGGTCATCGTCGGTCTGTTGATCGTCATTATCGCCACGGAAATTATGGTGCCAGGCGCCTCTTCCGCCGTTACCGGCGGCTGATAGCCGGTAAGCCGGGGCGAGGGAAAACATCGTCCCGGCATCTTAAACCAGGCTTAGCCGCCGTGGTAAATACGCTGCGGCCTGCCCACTTTGCCATGAATAATCTCTGCGACAATCAGGTGCTGACTCGCGCAATATTCCAGGTAGCGTCGGGATGTGGTGCGGCTTATCGTTAAGGCCTGCGCGACCGTTTCAGCCGTATGGCGTACGGTTGGATCGGCAAACAGCTTCATCACCGCATTAAGGGTTAAGGCATCAATACCGGTCGGCAAATCCCCTTTCGGTTCGCCGCGCGCATAGGCGTTGAACATTTCATCTATCTGCTTCTGGCTTGCGCTATCCGCGCTCGCCAGCATACGTCTGCGCTGTTGATAGCGGGTCAGCGTCTGTCCCAAACGTTCATAAGCAATAGGTTTCACCAGATAATCAAACGCGCCGCTACGTACCGCTTCCGCTACCGTCTCCATGTCACTGGCGGCGGTCGTAAACACGACGCCGCCGGGATAGCGCGACTGCATTAATTCATGCAGCAGCGTAATCCCCTTCCCATCCGGCAGATAATTATCTAACAGAATTAATCCAGGTTTGAACCGGTCAATCATCATTCTCGCCTGCGCCAGATTGCCCGCCAGCCATATCTGGTTAAAGCCAGGAATATGGCGGATATATTCTGCGTGCATTTCCGCCAGCAGCGTTTCATCCTCAACGATCAATAGGGTTAATGGTTCTGTCATCGTTTTTTTTCACTTTCGGAAGGAATAAAGAAAATAAGGTGCCACAAGGATCATTGTCTTCCAGCGTAATGACCCCGCCACAGCGCCCCACATAACTTGCAATCAGATATAACCCGATACCATGTTCACCGGGTTCGTCGGTGCGGGTACTTACGCCCTGTTCAAAAATTTTTTCCCGCAGCGCTTCAGGAACGCCGCAGCCCTGGTCGGCGACCTCTATCACCACCTCGTCGCCCTCGTCGCTCAGGAAAAGTTCGATGGTATTGTCGCCTTCCTGTGTACGCAAACTCGCCTCAAACGCGTTATCCAGCAGATTCCCGACGATGGCGGCGAACTCCGTACTATCCAGCCCCTCCGGCAGTTGATGTAGCTGGCTGCCGGGAACAATCACCATCTTGAGCCCCAGTTCACGCGCGCGCTGAACTTTGCCAAACAGCAAACCGGCCACCTGGCGATCGGCGAAGGCGCCGCGTAAACTATCAATAAGTTGCTGCTGCGCCTGCGACTCACCCTGCACCATCTCTCTGACCCGATCATACTCTTTCATTTGCAGCAGGCCGTTCAGAGTCGACATCCAGTTCAGGTGCTCATGGCGTAGCGTGCGCAGGCTCTCAACATACTGTTTAATCTGGGTTAGCTGCGCGTTCAACGTCGCGATTTCATCCTTGCTGCGAAAACTAATAATAGCGCCCAGCAGCTCCTCGCCGGAACGGATAGCCTCACGATTGGCGATGACGCTCAGGCCATTGAAGTTGGCCATCACGTCCTGGCGTCTTTCTGCGATCTGGTAGGTAAAAAAGTCTGCCGGATTGACGACTTCCGCGATCAGCTTGCCCAGCCACTGACGCCCCGGCGACGGCAGCCCCAACATTTTTCTCGCATTGCGGTTAATCGCGGTGATATGTCCCTCCGGATCAACGGCGATCAGCCCTTCATAAACCGAGCTAAACAACGCCTCCTGCTGGCGTACCACGCGCGCAATCTGTTTCGGCTCCATGCCCAGCATTTGTCGGCGGATATGCGCGGCGAAAAACCAGGAAAGCAGCATTAAGACCACCAGCAACAGGACAAAAACCCCCGCCATCGGTAATAAGAAGTCCAGCCGCCAGGAGTCGATTTTACTGACCAGATAGCCAATTGAAACAACGCCGATCACGTTGCCTTCGTTGTCAAAGATAGGCGTTTTGGCGCGCATCGCCATCCCTATTGAGCCCTTACCGGTAATGAAATAACTTTCTCCTCTTTCCAGCGCGCCGGGTTTCGTAAACTGCATGGGATAGCCGATTTTTTCCGGATTCGGATGGTAAAGCCGGATCGAGTGGCGATCGCCTATCACCACATAGTCAAAATCCGTCCCGCGCTGCAGTTTATTCGCAATTATCGCCAGGCGTTTATAGTCCCGGTTTTTTACGGCAGCGATAATGCTGTCGTTAGAAGCAATAATTTTTGCCTGATTCATCGCCATATCACGAACATGGGACGCCAGATAATCTTCGAAACTGGCAGACAAATATTGTGCTAACGCTGCCACGATGAAAACAGAAACCACCAGAATGAGCAGAAAAATACGTAACGGAAACGCGAGTTGCCGAAAAAAAGGAAACAGCTTTTTATTTTTCTGATAGGACATTAAGGTTCCTTATGGGCATTTCTCTTCAGATTTATCGCAAATGTAATAAAAATGTTTTGAGTATCTTGAAGCATATAAAAACCAATCGTTACAGATTCCCCACATTAAATCAATTAAACAACTAAAACCCACCGCCGGAATGGCGATTAAATTAATTAAAAAACTTAAAACCATAAAACACTTAAAAACCATCTAACGCTTTGTGAAATAAATCAAAATTTACCACCAAAATACTCCTTACGATGTATACGTCAGTGAGAAAAAATAAATAACTCGTCATAAAAATACTCCCACTCTGACTGAAAAGAAAAAGTTATCAAGTTGCAACACAGCGCAACATATACAGAAAAGTGGCAACAAGCATATCACCAGGATATTTCTTACTATGTTTGGCAATAATGTATTCACTCGGGTAAAACGCTCTGAAAATAAAAAAATGGCGGAGATCGCTCACTTTCTCAAAGAGAATGATTTAAGCGTCGATACCACTGTAGAAGTGTTTATTACCGTCAGCCGTGATGACCGTCTTATTGCCTGCGGCGGTATTGCCGGAAATATCATTAAATGCGTGGCCATTAGCGAATCAGTACGCGGCGAAGGCTTAGCGTTAACGCTGGCGACGGAATTGATTAATCTCGCCTGGGAACGGCACTGCACCCATCTTTTTATTTATACCAAAACGGAATACGAAGCGCTGTTTAAACAGTGCAGCTTTTCGACGATAGCCAGCGTCCCTGGCGTGATGGTCTTAATGGAAAATAGCGCGACCCGGTTGAAACGGTATGCGGAATCGCTGGCGACATTGCATCATGAGGGAAAGAAAATTGGCTGTATTGTGATGAACGCCAATCCTTTCACGAACGGCCATCGCTATCTGATCCAACAGGCGGCGGCACAGTGCGACTGGCTGCATCTGTTCCTGGTCAAAGAAGATACGTCACGCTTTCCCTATGAAGACCGACTCGATCTGGTCCTTAAAGGGACTACCGATATCCCGCGCTTAACCGTTCACCGCGGCTCCGAATACATTATTTCTCGTGCGACGTTCCCCTGCTATTTCATTAAAGAGCAGAGCGTTATTAATCACTGTTATACCGAAATCGACCTGAAGATTTTCCGCCAGTATCTGGCGCCCGCGCTTGGCATCACACACCGCTTTGTCGGTACGGAGCCGTTTTGTACCGTTACCGCCCAGTACAACCTTGATATGCGTTTCTGGCTGGAGACGCCAACGCTTCCCGCCCCACCCATTACGCTGGTGGAAATAGAGCGGCTTTGCTTCCAGGAGACGCCGATATCCGCCTCCTGGGTACGCAAGCTGCTGGTTAAACACGATCTCACGGCTATCGCGCCGCTGGTTCCCGACGCCACCCTGCGCTATTTGCAGGGCATGGTCGAACGCCATCCGGGCAGCGCGGCAGCCCGTCAAAAGTCCCCCGTATTAGCAACAGGTGAAAAATGAAAATAAACCAGCTAGCCGTCGCAGGCACGCTTGAGTCCGGCGATGTGATGATACGCATTGCGCCGCTCGATACGCAGGATATTGACCTGCAAATCAACAGTAGCGTTGAAAAACAGTTTGGCGAGGCCATTCGCGCCACCATCCTGGAGGTGCTTTCTCGCTACGACGTGCGCGGCGTACAACTGAACGTTGATGATAAAGGCGCTCTGGACTGCATTTTGCGCGCCCGACTGGAAACGCTATTGGCGCGCGCCAGCGGTATTGCCGCTCTGCCCTGGGAGGATCGCCAATGATTTCCGCCTCTCTGCAACAACGTAAAACCCGCACCCGCCGCAGTATGTTATTCGTACCGGGCGCCAACGCGGCGATGGTGAGCAATTCGTTTATCTACCCGGCCGACGCGCTGATGTTCGATCTGGAAGACTCCGTTGCATTACGCGAAAAAGACGCGGCGCGCCGTCTGGTATATCACGCGCTGCAACACCCGCTTTACCGTGACGTCGAAACCATCGTCCGCGTGAATGCGCTGGATTCCGAATGGGGCGTCAACGATCTGGAAGCGGTCGTGCGCGGCGGCGCGGACGTGGTGCGTTTACCGAAAACCGACACCGCGCAGGACGTCATTGATATCGAAAACGAAATTCTGCGCATTGAAAACGCCTGCGGTCGCGAACCGGGCAGTACCGGCCTGTTAGCCGCCGTGGAATCGCCGCTGGGTATTACCCGCGCGGTAGAAATCGCCCACGCCTCTGAACGGTTGATCGGGATTGCGCTGGGCGCGGAAGACTATGTTCGCAACCTGCGCACCGAACGCTCTCCGGAAGGCACCGAACTGCTGTTCGCCCGCTGCGCCATTTTGCAGGGTGCGCGTTCCGCCGGCATTCAGGCCTTCGATACCGTCTATTCCGACGCCAACAACGAAGCCGGTTTCCTGCAAGAAGCCGCCCACATTAAACAGTTGGGCTTTGACGGTAAGTCACTGATCAACCCCCGCCAGATAGAGCTGCTGCACAACCTTTATGCGCCGACGCGTAAAGAGGTCGCCCATGCGCGTCTGGTCGTTGAAGCCGCAGAAGCCGCCGCCCGCGAAGGTCTTGGCGTCGTTTCCCTTAACGGCAAGATGGTCGACAGTCCGGTGATTGAACGCGCCCGTCTGGTGCTCTCCCGTGCAGAACTTTCCGGTATTCGCGAAGAATAAGGCAAAACAATGACGCAGAAAAATGAATCTCAACGCCAGGATCGCGTAGCCGCCTGGAGCCGCCACGCTGAAAGCGAACTGAGCGCTTACCAAAGTGCGGCAAAATTGGATCTACAAGCGCAAAAACCGCGCGACCACAAACTGTGCGCCAGCCTGGAAGAGGCCATCCGCCGTTCCGGTTTACGCGACGGCATGACGCTCTCTTTTCACCACGCGTTTCGCGGCGGCGATCTGACGATTAACCTGGTGATGGAAACCATCGCGAAGATGGGCTTCAAAAACCTGACCCTGGCCTCCAGCTCGCTGAGCGACTGCCACGCGCCGCTGGTTGAACACATTCGTAACGGGGTGGTCAGCCGCATCTACACGTCAGGCCTGCGCGGCCCGCTGGCGGAAGAAATTTCTCGCGGCCTGCTGGCTGAGCCGGTTCAGATTCACTCCCACGGCGGTCGTGTGCATCTGGTACAAAGCGGCGAACTCAATATTGATGTTGCGTTTCTTGGCGTGCCCTCCTGCGATGAATTCGGTAATGCTAACGGTTATACCGGCAAGGCCTGCTGCGGTTCACTGGGCTACGCGATGGTGGATGCCGACAGCGCGAAACAGGTCGTGATGCTGACGGAGCAACTGCTGCCGTATCCGCATAACCCGGCAAGCATCGCTCAGGATCAGGTTGATCTGATCGTGCAAATCGAAGAAGTCGGTGATGCAAACAAAATCGGCGCTGGCGCGACCCGCATGACCACTAATCCGCGTGAACTGCTGATCGCCCGCAGCGCGGCGGAAGTCATTGCTCACTCCGGCTACTTCAACGAAGGTTTCTCCCTACAAACCGGCACCGGCGGCGCATCGCTGGCGGTCACCCGCTTCCTGGAAGACAAAATGCGTAGCCGCAACATTGTGGCTAATTTCGCGCTGGGCGGTATCACCGCCACCATGGTCGACCTGCATGAAAAGGGCTTAATCCGCAAACTGCTTGACGTGCAGAGCTTCGATCGTAACGCTGCGCAATCTTTGGCCCGCAACCCGAACCATATCGAAATCAGCGCTAACCAGTACGCCAACTGGGGCTCTAAAGGCGCTTCCGTCGACCGTCTGGACGTGGTGGTACTGAGCGCGCTGGAAGTCGACACCCACTTCAATGTTAACGTGCTGACCGGCTCCGACGGCGTTCTACGCGGCGCGTCCGGCGGCCACTGCGATACCGCCGTCGCGGCGGCGTTGTCCATCATCGTCGCGCCGCTGGTGCGCGGTCGCATCCCAACGCTGGTTGATAACGTCACCACCTGCGTCACACCGGGCTCCAGCGTTGACATTCTGGTCACCGATCACGGTATCGCCGTCAATCCGGCGCGTCCGGAGTTGGCTGAACGCCTGAAAGCAGCGGGAATGAAAGTGGTATCGATTGAGTGGCTGCGCGAACGCGCGCAACTGCTTACCGGTCAGCCCCGCCCTATCGAATTCACCGACCGCGTGATTGCTGTCGTGCGTTATCGCGACGGTTCAGTGATCGATGTGGTGCATCAGGTGAAGGAATAAGCCATGCGCCTGTTTCCTGAACTCGCCACCTGTCACGACGTTTCTATTCCTGAGCTGCTCGCCAGCCGGGATGAAAGACAAGCAAGACAGCGCGCCTGGCTAACGCGCCACGCCACTCCACTGGTCTCCTTTACCGTGGTGGCGCCAGGCCCGATAAAAGACAGCGCGTTAACCCGCCGGATCTTTAATCACGGCGTGACTGCCCTGCACACGCTGGCAGAAGAGTATGGCTGGACCATCCGGGAGCAGGCTGCACTGGCTTCCGCCAGCGGGCCGGAAGGGCTGCTGGCGATTGACGCGCCCGCTCAGGCGCTCAAACAGGCGACCATCGCGCTTGAACAGCGTTATCCACTGGGGCGCCTGTGGGATATCGATGTCCTGACGGCGGAAGGCGAAATACTCTCCCGCCGCCATTTCGCGCTTCCCGCCCGCCGCTGTCTGCTGTGCGGGCAAAGCGCGGCTGAATGCGCGCGGGGTAAAACCCACGCGCTGACTGATTTACTGATTCATATGGAGGCGCTGCTGCATGATGCCGATTCCCGCCAACCCGACTAACGCCTCCATTCAGCCTCAGTCGCTGTACGACGCCTGGGCCGATTTGGCCTGGCGCGCCATGCTGACCGAGGTAAATTTATCGCCAAAACCCGGTCTGGTAGACCGACTAAACTGCGGCGCACACAAAGATATGGCGCTGGTGGATTTTCACCGCAGCGCGGAGGCGATTCGACACTGGCTGCCGCGCTTTATGGAATATGGCGCCAGCTGCACGCGCCTGCCACCAGAGTCAGTTCTGGCGGGCCTGCGTCCATTGGGGATGGCCTGTGAAGCAGCGATGTTTCGCGCAACGGCGGGCGTCAATACCCATAAAGGCAGCATTTTCTCGCTGGGGTTACTGTGCGCCGCCATTGGCCGCCTGTATCAGCTACGCCAGCCGATCGCCGCAGAAACACTCTGCGCTACCGCCGCCGATTTTTGCCGCGGCCTGACCACGCGCGAACTGCGCCAGAACAACCTACAGCTCACCGCAGGTCAGCGGTTGTATCAGCAACTGGGATTAACCGGCGCGCGCGGCGAAGCGGAAGCAGGCTATCCGCTGGTCATCCGCCACGCGTTGCCGCACTACCGCGCATTGCTGGCGCAGGGGCGCGATCCCGAACTGGCGCTGCTTGATACCTTACTGCTGCTGATGTCGCTTAACGGCGATACCAACGTCGCGTCGCGCGGCGGGGCGGACGGTCTGCGCTGGTTACAGCAGCAGGCGGCTTTCTTATTACATCAGGGCGGCATACGGACGCCTGACGATCTCGTTTATCTCCACCGGTTCGATCAGCAATGCGTTGAACGCAATCTCAGCCCAGGCGGTAGCGCCGATCTGCTGATCGTGACCTGGTTTTTAGCGCAAATTTCGCAAGTTAATCATTAACACAATTATAGAAAATATCCTTTCCGGAGAGTCATTTATGTCTTTATCTAAAGATAATATATGGAAGTTGTTGGCCCCATTAGTGGTGATGGGCGTCATGTTGCTAATTCCTGTTCCAGATGGTATGCCGCCGCAGGCCTGGCACTATTTTGCGGTTTTTGTCGCGATGATTGTCGGTATGATCCTGGAGCCGATCCCGGCGACAGCGATCAGTTTTATCGCCGTAACCATTTGCGTTATCGGCAGCAATTACCTGCTATTTGACGCTTCGGAACTGGCCGATCCGGCGTTTAACGCCAGTAAACAGGCACTGAAATGGGGGCTTGCCGGTTTCTCCAGCACCACGGTCTGGCTGGTTTTCGGCGCGTTTATTTTCGCGCTGGGCTACGAAGTGACCGGGCTGGGGCGCCGCATTGCGCTGTTTTTGGTAAAATTCATGGGTAAACGCACGCTGACGCTCGGCTATGCGATTGTCATTATCGATATTTTGCTGGCGCCGTTTACTCCCTCCAATACGGCTCGTACCGGCGGTACTGTCTTCCCGGTCATCAAGAACCTGCCGCCGCTGTTTAAATCGTTTCCAAACGATCCTTCCGCACGCCGCATCGGCGGTTATTTGATGTGGATGATGGTGATCAGTACCAGCCTGAGCTCTTCGATGTTTGTCACTGGCGCGGCGCCAAACGTGTTAGGTCTGGAGTTCGTCAGCAAGATCGCCGGCGTCCAGATTAGCTGGCTGCAGTGGTTTCTCAGCTTTCTGCCGGTAGGGATTATTTTACTGATCGTTGCGCCGTGGCTCTCCTATGTGCTTTATAAACCTGAAGTGACCCACAGTGCAGAAGTCGCGGCCTGGGCTGGCGGCGAGTTAAAAAACATGGGGCGTCTGTCCCGCAAAGAGTGGACGCTGATTGGCCTGGTGCTGCTTAGCTTAGGATTGTGGGTTTTTGGTGGAAAAATCATCAACGCCACTGCCGTGGGTCTGCTGGCCGTCTCGCTGATGCTGGCGCTGCATGTTGTGCCGTGGAAAGACATTACGCGCTACAACAGCGCCTGGAACACCCTGGTGAACCTCGCTACGCTGGTGGTCATGGCCAATGGCTTAACCCGCTCCGGCTTTATTGACTGGTTCGCCAATACCATGAGTACGCATCTGGAAGGTTTCTCGCCGGATGCAACCGTCATTGTACTGGTACTGGTGTTCTATTTCGCGCACTATCTGTTCGCCAGTCTTTCCGCTCACACCGCGACCATGCTGCCGGTTATTCTGGCGGTGGGTAAAGGCATTCCGGGCGTTCCGATGGAACAACTTTGTATTCTGCTGGTGCTGTCTATCGGTATCATGGGCTGTCTGACGCCGTATGCCACCGGCCCTGGTGTGATTATCTACGGCTGCGGTTACGTGAAATCCAAAGACTACTGGCGGCTTGGCGCAATCTTTGGCGTTATCTATATCGCAATGCTGTTGCTGGTGGGCTGGCCGATTCTGGCAATGTGGAATTAAACATTACGCCAACGTAGGTTAAAAATGATGCCGTTCAGGTTCACCTGAGCGGCATTTTTTATGATTAAATGGGTAACATTCATAATGTGTATAAATTATCGAATTCACCATGAACACAATATGGCATTACAGCCCGCTGCTGGCTGCCCTCTTAACCCCGATTTTTGCCGCCAACGCCGACGAACTTCAGGCGCAACAGTACGGTGATTTCACTGACTATGTGCTGGCGCTTTCCTGGCAAACCGGTTTTTGTCAAAGCCAGCATGAACGCCGCCATCGGGAGCCCGATGAGTGCCGTCTGCAAAAAGAGCCAGCCAACAAAGCAGACTTTCTGACCGTCCACGGCCTGTGGCCTGGATTACCCAAATCTATCGCCGCACGCGGTGTTGACCAGCGACGCTGGCAGCGCTTTGGTTGTGCGACGCGGCCAATCCCGAATCTGCCTGAAGTCAAGGCCAGCCGGAAATGCTCCGCCCCCGCCCCCGGACTTTCGCCTGACATCGCGGCAGCGCTTAAGGAAGTGATGCCCGGCGCGGGGGGGAATTCCTGTCTGGAGCGCTACGAATATGCCAAACATGGCGCCTGTTTCGGGTTTGATCCCAATGCCTATTTCGGCACCATGATACGGCTGGATAAGGCGATAAAAGACAGCGCACTGGGGCAGTTTCTGGCGGATAATTACGGCAAGACCGTTAGCCGCGCTGAGTTTGATAGCGTCGTCGCACAAATGTGGGGCCAGGATAATGTCAAAGCCGTTAAAGTAAACTGCCATGGCAATCCCGCCTATTTAACAGAGATTCAGTTTTCATTAAAGGCGTCGATGATTAACGCCCCGCTCTCCTCTGCCTCATTCCTGCCGCAACCGCATCCCGGCAACTGCGGGAAACAGTTTATTATCGATAAAGCCGGCTATTGACGAAGCAGAGGTTTAAAACCGTAGCCACATTTGAGAACACGCCCGAATGTAGACTAAAATTCACTCAGGGCTATGACGTTTGAGGATTTACCCGAATGTGAACTAAATCACTTCAAAGACGGGGTAAGTCTCAGTATCATCATGAGAGTTAAACCCTCGCCGCCAGACGGTGAGGGTTTTCTTTTGGGACCATTTACCTGCACTACTCGCAGTATCGATGACATGGAGTAAGAAATGTCCAGACCCACTATTATCATTAACGACCTTGACGCCGAACGTATTGATCGTCTTCTGGAACAGCCTGCGTATGCGGATCTGCCGATTGCCGACGCGCTCAACGCCGAACTGGATCGCGCGCAAATGTGTTCGCCACAAGAGATGCCGAACGATGTCGTCACCATGAACAGCCGCGTTAAATTCCGCAATTTGAGCGATGGTGAAACACGCGTGCGGACGCTGGTGTATCCCGCCAATATGACGGACAGCAGTACCCAGCTTTCGGTAATGGCGCCCGTCGGCGCGGCGTTGCTGGGACTGCGCGTCGGCGACACCATTCACTGGGAACTGCCGGGCGGCGCCTCCACCCATCTCGAAGTGCTGGAACTCGAATATCAGCCTGAAGCCGCGGGCGACTTCCTGCGTTAAACCCCATCTGCATAAGCGTTAATGCGTTTACACAGAGGATGCCTGCGCATCCTCTTTCCGTTAGTCCTTTCATTTCTGCCTGCTTCAGACAACGCCGCCTGGCATCGGGTTGATTACTCCCGTCGCCTGTTTCTGCGCCGCTTGTGCCGACGTCGCTCCCGGCACCAGGATAACCTTCCGGCACTCTTCTTCGCGTTTTTCGAAAATTTCGTAGCCGCGCGCCGCCTCTTCAAACGGCATATAGTGCGTGACAATCTCCTCCGGCTTCAGCAACCCTTTTTCAATAAGCGGTAATAATTCCCCCAGCCACGCGTGAACATGGGTTTGACCCATTTTAAAAGTTAGCCCCTTATCAAAGGCGTCGCCGAATAAAAAGCCGTGAATAAAACCGGCATACACGCCGGGCACGCTGACCACGCCGCCGCGTCTGACCGCCGCGATACATTGTCGCAGCGCTTTGCCGCTGCTGCCTTCCAGTTTAAGGTTCGTCAGCACCGTCTCCGTCATGCTGCCTTTCGCTTCAAAGCCTACGGCATCAATTACCGCGTCCACGCCGCGGTGGCCTGCCGTCTGCTCGATGATTTTTTCCGCCGGATCGTTCTCATCATCGAAGTTGATCGGTATCGCGCCATAACGTTCTTCGGCGAAACGCAGGCGCCAGGCGTGGTGATCAACGACGAAGATCTGCTCCGAGCCCAGCAGTCGCGCACAGGCGATAGTCAGTAATCCTACCGGCCCTGCGCCAAAAACCGCCACGCTGGAACCTTGCTGAATCTGGGCATTTTTTGCCGCCTGCCAGGCGGTAGGCAAAATATCAGAAAGAAACAGCGCCTTATCGTCAGATAACAGCGGCGGCACCTTAAATGGACCGACATTACCTTTTGGCACGCGAACATATTCGGCCTGTCCGCCGGGAACGCCGCCATACAGATGGCTATACCCAAACAGCGCCGCCGGTGGCGGGATCTGTTTTTTATTCATCGCCGCGCCGTGTCCGTCGTTAGTGTTTTCACACGCTGAATATTGCTGTAGCCGACAGAAAAAGCAGTCACCACAGGCAATGACAAACGGGATAACGACCCGATCCCCTTTCCGAATATTCTTCACATCATGTCCGGTTTCCACCACTTCGCCCATAAATTCATGGCCGAAAATATCGCCATGTTTTACCTGTGGGATCTTGCCGCGATAGAGATGCAAATCAGATCCGCAAATCGCGGTGGCGGTAACACGCAAAATGATATCGTCAGGCTGCTCAATGCCGGGATCGGGTACGTTTTCAACCTTTACGTGATGTGGACCGTGATACGTCAATGCTTTCATGCAGCCTCCGGGGTAACGGTGAATGTTGCGTTCGACTATAAAAGGGTAGCTATCCCGGAGAGACTGCCGGCAAAACAGGCGGCTTTAGGATTTTTCCTGGAAAATACACGGCTTTTTTAGCACCAGGTTGCCGCAATATTTAAAATTGCCAGACAAATAGCAGAAAGAAACATTATTATATGCTTGAATAAATTCAGTATTGATTAACAGGGAGTAACGGGTATGTATAAGACAATCATTATGCCGGTTGATGTTTTTGAAATGGAACTTAGCGATAAAGCTATTCGCCACGCTGAGTTTCTGGCGCAACAGGATGGCGTCATTCATCTGTTGCATGTACTGCCTGGGTCCGCGAGCATGAGTCTGCACCGCTTTGCCGCCGACGTGCGTCGCTTTGAAGAACATTTACAGCATGAGGCGGAAACGCGTCTGCAAACGATGGTGGGACACTTCAGTATCGATCCTTCACGAATTAAAACGCATGTTCGCTTTGGTAGCGTACGCGATGTCGTCAATGAGATGGGCGAAGAACTGGATGCGGATGTCGTGGTAATCGGTTCGCGTAATCCGTCCATCACGACACACCTGTTGGGGTCTAACGCCTCAAGCGTGGTGCGCCATGCGACGCTGCCAGTATTGGTTGTGCGTTAACCCTGGTGGCTAAAAACTGACACGCCCTGCCAGGTCACGCCTGGCAGGGCTTTTTACTGCATCATCGTTAGTACAAATGCCCGATATTCACAATAGTACTCACCGTGTCGCCAAAAAAGACCAGCCGACTCAGAAATACGCCAACGAATAACAAGACGAACAGGCGTTTCGGGCGCGAATCACCGTGACGGCTGGCGACAAAAGCGAGCGCAAGGCAGACCAGGCTTGCCAGATAAAACGGTGAAGCCAGCCATGAATGCGCCGTCATCTGCATTATCGTTCCCCCGCTTAACCACACCAGCGGCGCCGCGATAAGTACCGCGATACACACCACAATTCCCTGGCGCAACGCAGGAACAGCAGGCCTGAGTTTTAACAGCGGAATCGCCGCGCAACCCATGACCCATACCGTAATAAAAAATAACAGCATGGTAAACCCATTAGCGATAGCTACCATCGCTGGCGCGGCGTAGGTCATCCCCTGCACCGCCACCAGTAACACGCCGAACACGGAGGCGATAAGAGCCATCGCTTTATGTCCCTTTGCCAGGAACGTTACGCCGACCGCTGCGCCAAACAACGTGGCGCCAAGGATTTCCCGGCTTAACCAGGCATGTCGCAGGTTAATCAGCGCATTATAAGCGCGATCGGGATGCGCCAGATGCAGAATCGCGGCAATAGACGCCAGTGCCAGCACCAGCCCAGTGACCAACCAATAGAAACGCTGGCCTTCCACTTCACCACGCAGCGTACGCCATGTCAGTACCAAAGCCATCCCGACAGACATCTGGCTTAATACCGTAAAAAACACCAGCGGCAGTTCATATTTTTCCATTACTTGTCCTCCGGCTGCTTAGGCTGGCGCGCCAGAATAAAGCGCGTTCCTGGATTGAGCTGTGGCATATGCGGGAACCCTGGCGGATACTGCACCGCATTATCGGGCACAAGATCGGCATCCAAATCGATAATCGACAAGGCGCCCACCGGACAGGCGTTTACGCACGCCGGATTCATACCGATATCAAGACGCTCGTAGCACATACTGCATTTTTCCGCTTTACGCGTCTCTTCATTAAAACGCGGCGCGCCATAAGGACAGTTACGAATACAGTTTTTGCAGCCAATGCAGCGCTCAGGGTTATGCACCACCACGCCATCTTCACGTTTGGTATAGGCTTCGACCGGACAGGCGGCGACGCAGGCCGGATGTTCGCAGTGGTTACAGGCCAGCGAGTAAAACGCCCGCTCTTCATGTGGATAGATGTCTTTATCCAACGGATAAACGTAGCGCCAGAAGCGATCCGGCTCCAGTTGGTTAAAGCTTTTACACGCCATAGCACAGCCGCGGCAGCCAATGCACTTATCGCTATTCACTAAAAACGCACGTTTCATGCTACGGATTCCCCTTTACCGATCAATACAACGTCAGCAAACTGACTGTGGATAGCGGCGCCCGGCGCGCCAGTTTTCATCAGCCCCATATCAGCAGGCGTATCGGCCACGACGTTTTGCACGTTGTACTGCCGTTTCGGGAACCACGCTTCATACATCACCAGAAAATCTTCCGGCACGTTGGTGGTGACTTTTGCCCGCAGCTCAACTTCACCGGTGCCATTGAAAACTTTGACCAGATCGTTCTCGCTGATGCCTTTTTTCTGTGCGGAAGAAGGATGGATATAAACGAACGGTTCCGGGTAGAACACCTGCATCCAGTCCAGGTTGATAAACTGCGAGTGCAGGCCAAACTGCACGTGCGGCGTAAACAGATGGAACGGCAGTTTGCTCTCGGCTTCCGGTTTGTATTCCGGCAGCGCGGTGTGGCCGTTTTTCTCCGCCAGTTCAGATTTAAATTCATACTTGCCTGACGGCGTTTTGAACTTGCGATCGTACCAGGCGGCTGAACTTGGCAGAATCGCTTTTTTCGGCCCGTCCAGCAGATCGTCCCAGGAAGAGATGCCGAACATTTTCGCCATACCGTCGTTGAACTCCTGATCCAGCCAGCGCTTGTGATCGAACTCTTGCGGGAAGGTACAGGAACCCGGCGCCATCTTATTAATGGTGCGCGACAGCATGGTAGCGATTTCAAGGTCGCATTTTGCTTCATACATCGGCTTAATCGCCGGCTGATTAATGGAAAGCCAGTAGTGCCAGTAAGAAGCATCCACGTTCCACTCTTCAAACGCGGTGGTAACGGGCAGCACGATATCAGCGTGTTGCACCGTTTCGTTGAAGAACTGATCGGCGCAGACCACCATTTCCAGTTTTTCAAACGCTTTTTTCATCTTGCTGCGATCGAAATCCTGGGCAAACGGGTTTTTACAGGCGACCCACAGCATACGAACCGGCGGATCGTTGGCCTCCAGAATCCCCTGCGCCGTCTGGTTAATATTCAGGGAGCGATCGGAGTACTGCACGGCGTCGCTGCCAGCGGCAGCCCCGAATTCACTGGTGGTGCCCGCCGCTCCCGGTATACCAATAGCGCCCACCGGCGGCTTCTGCAGCATGGCGTTATAGTTAAAGCCCCAGGTATGCAGATGACCATAACGCGCGCCGCCGCCTTCGACACCGATGTTGCCGGACATAGCGACAAAGGCATCGATAGCGCGAACGTTGGCGCCGCCGTTGACATGACGCTGCATCCCGTAACCAATCCAGACCGTGGCCGGCTTAACCGCCGTAAACTCTTCCGCCAGCTGGCGAATGACATCCGCAGACAGGCCGCAGATTTCTGCCGCCCATTCCACGGTGACGTTATTGCGCAGATAGGCTTCAAATTCCGGATAGCCGTGAGCATCATTGTTGACAAAATCCTGATCCACCAGGCCTTTATCCACCAGATGACGCGCCATCCCCAGCGCCAGCGCGCCGTCTGAGCCAGGCCGCACGCGCAGGTAGAGATCGGCTTTGGCGGCAGTCTGCGACAGCAGCGGGTCGATAACCACGACCTTCGCCCCTTTCTCGCGCGCCTGATAGATGTACTTCATGCTGTGCATTGAGCACCAGGCCGGGTTGGCGCCCCAGATAATGATGTATTTCGCTTTCACCATATCTTCCGGGTCGTTACACCACATGTCGCCCATGTCGTAGTTTTGCGCGTCGATACCGGCAGGCCAGCACGGCGTACCGGCAAAACGGGTGGTGTAGCCAAGCGAGGACATCATCCCTTCAACGGCATAGTTCAGCACGCCAAACTTACCGGAATATTTGGTCAGCGCCAGACCGAGCATAGAACCGTCTTTTTTCTTAATCTCCAGCATCTTGGCGGCAATGCGCTGCATCGCCTCTTCCCATGAGATGCGACGCCAGTTGCCGCTACCGCGAACGTCCTGCGCCATGGGATATTTAATACGATCGGGGCTATAAACCCGGCGCGGATAGCTTAACCCTTTGACGCAAGGCGTACCGTGAGTAAATGTTGATTCCGGCGCGCCTTCCACGAAAGTAATGACCCCGTCCTTTACCCATGTCTTGAGGCTACAGGTGTCATAGCAGTTACGCGGACACGCGTTACGATAAATTTTGTACGTTCTAGGGTTAAAGGGAACAGGCGGCTGCGCAAGCGCGCATCGGGAGGTCAGTAATCCTCCGGGTAAAGCCGCAACGGCGCCCAGTGCCACTATCCCCTTTAAAAAAGAACGTCTGTTCAGATGTCCTGTCTCATTACTCATATTGATACTCTCGTTTTAATTCATCAAGCCAATAAAATAAGATGTCCGCCACCGTATATAACGTGGTCGTTTGTGCATGAGTTTTTATTTTTTCGATATATAATGGCACCCACTTTGTTAAATAGTTATTGATATATTGAGTGAGAGTAGAGCGGTATTGTGACGTTTGCCGAGTGTTAGCCAGTAATAGTGTGGTCAATTCCAGCACGCAGGAAATATGATCGTCAGGGATATTGCTCTCCTGATTAACCGATAATCCCAACGCTGCCATAAAATCCCGTATCTCCAGCGTCGCCTTTCCCATCACCAGCGCATCATCTTCCAGATACACTGAAGCGAAAGGCGCAGCCAGCAGCTTGCCAGGACCGACGAATAGCGCATTAAAGTCATACTCCGCCTCCAGCCACGCCCGATCGGTAAGGTTTACCGCAGCAGTGGGATTTAATCCCACGTAGGCAGATTTCAGTGAACGACTATCATGAGAATTAAAAAAATCACGCAATGTAAGCCCTGTTCTTTCTAATTCCGTCAGTGATTCATAGATTGAATCCATGAATAAATAACCTCACATACAAATGCAATATAAATCAAGAAAAAAGAATGGGCATGTTAACGGAAGCGCTTAATCTTTCTTTGATAAAAAAACAGAAAAATTCCCGTTAAATCCGTAGAAGAGGTTTTTATTGTTTCAAAGTTTAAAAACAGAAGACCGTTGAAATAAAAAACCGTCTGTTATTAACAGACGGTTTCAGAGTATTGATAATGAAGAACGTGTTTTACCCGGCGGCGTTCCCCTGGCATAAACACCGCAGGCCCGAATAGCTTACACTATCGGGCCATTTACGATGGCCAGTTAACTGACCTTGCAGGTGTGCTTACTTCTTTTTATGAGATTTTGGTGCGAATCAGATAATCAAAGGCGCTCAACGAGGCTTTCGCCCCTTCGCCTGTGGCGATGATAATCTGTTTGTAAGGAACGGTGGTACAATCGCCTGCGGCGAAGACGCCCTTAACGCTGGTTTCACATTTGGCGTCAATAATGATCTCGCCCATGCGGTTACGCTCAAGCGCACCTTCCAGCCAGTGGGTATTCGGCAACAGACCAATCTGCACAAAAATGCCTGCCAGCGCGACGCTATGAATATCGCCGCTGACACGGTCACGATACTCCAGCCCCACCACTTTCGAACCGTCGCCCTTCACTTCTGTCGTTTGCGCATTCAAAATGATATCGACATTTTTCAGACTACGCACTTTGTCCTGTAGCACCTGATCCGCCTTCATCTCCGGCGCGAACTCCAGCAACGTAACATGTTCTACAATACCTGCCAGATCGATAGCCGCTTCAACGCCAGAGTTGCCGCCGCCGATGACCGCCACACGCTTCCCTTTAAATAACGGACCGTCGCAGTGCGGGCAATAGGTGACGCCTTTGGTGCGATACTGATCCTCGCCCGGCACATTCATATTGCGCCATTTCGCGCCGGTGGCGATGATGATACTGCGCGCTTTCAAGACTGCGCCGGACGCCGTTTCAATCTGATGCAGGCCGCCTTCTGTCGCGGCCGGAACCAGTTTACTTGCGCTCTGGCTGTCGATAACGTCAACGTCATAATCGCTGACATGCGCTTTCAGCGCGCCCGCCAGTTTCTGGCCTTCGGTTTTCGGCACTGAGATATAGTTTTCGATATCCACGGTATCCAGCACCTGACCGCCGAAGCGCTCGCCCATCAGACCGGTACGGATGCCTTTGCGCGCCGAGTAGACCGCTGCCGCCGCGCCCGCCGGGCCGGAGCCGACAATCAGTACGTCATACGCATCGCGTTTGTTCAGCGCTTCCGCCGCGCGTTTTTCTGCGCCAGTATCCACTTTAGCGACAATCTCGGTCAGAGTCATACGTCCCTGGCCGAACTCTTTACCGTTAACAAATACCGCCGGAACACCCATCACGTTACGTTCGGTGATTTCGTTCTGGAAGGTGCCGCCATCAATTGCCGTATGTTTAATACGCGGGTTCAGCACCGCCATCAGGTTCAGCGCCTGCACTACGTCCGGGCAGTTATGGCAGGAGAGTGAATAATAAGTTTCGAATTCAAAATCGCCGTCAATATCGCGAATCTGCTCCAGCAGCGACTGCGCTTCTTTTGACGGATGACCGCCGGTCCACAGCAGCGCCAAAACCAGCGAGGTAAATTCGTGGCCCAGCGGAGAACCGGCAAAGCGCGGCCCCTGCTGAGAACCTGGATTCGTAATCAGGAAAGACGGCTTGCGCACCGGCAGAGTATTGTCTTCTTTAAACGTGACTTTGTCGGACAGCTCGGCGATTTCAGCCAGCAGTTCCTTGATTTCCGCCGATTTAGCGCTGTCATCCAGCGTGGCAATCAGCTCAACAGGTTTGGTCAGTTTCTCAAGGTAAGCCCTGAGCTGGGTTTTCATATTTGTGTCGAGCATTCTTCTTCCCTCTCTGAAAACATCATCATGCAAGCCGACTTCGCGGGACTGCATTAATGCAACTTGCGTCATGGTGCTGAAATGAAATGGGCGCGGGTGCGCCCATGACTGAAACAATTTCCAAAGTATTTCACGTCAGAGTAAGGCGGCTAGCCTGAGAATCCCCGGGAGCTTACTGAAGTAAGTGACCGGGGTGAGCAGGCGACGCCAACGCAGCTATGGCGTGAAAGACGACGGAAATTTAAATTTTACCGACCAGGTCTAAAGATGGAGCCAGAGTCGCTTCACCTTCTTTCCATTTCGCCGGGCATACTTCGCCTGGGTGAGCGGCAACGTACTGTGCTGCTTTAATTTTACGCAGCAGGTCAGACGCGTCACGGCCGATACCTTCAGCGGTAACTTCGATCGCCTGGATGATACCCTGCGGGTCAACAACAAAGGTCGCACGGTCTGCCAGACCTTCATCTTCACGCATGTTGTCGAAGTTACGGGTCAGGGCGCCAGTCGGGTCGCCGATCATCGCATATTTGATTTTTGCGATAGTTTCAGAGCTGCTGTGCCATGCTTTGTGCGTGAAGTGAGTATCGGTTGAGACGGAATAAACGTCTACGCCCAGCTTCTGCAGTTCTTCGTAATGGTCGGCAACATCACCCAGTTCAGTCGGGCAAACAAAGGTAAAATCGGCCGGGTAGAAGAAGAAGACGCTCCAACGGCCTTCGGTATCTTTCTCGGTGACTTCAATGAATTCACCGTTTTTGAACGCCTGGTTTTTGAAAGGTTTGATTTTGGTGTTAATTAAGGACATCTATACTTCCTCCGTGTTTTCGTTGAGGAGTAAGTTAACGAAATTTTGCTGATTCGGCTAATGCGTTTCCATTATCAAATCAATAAGCGTTAACTAACAACCCGATTCGGGCGACATTGTGAACACTGCGCCCTGTCAGCCATCTAAAGTAAAAAGGCCGCCTGACAGGCGGCCCCATTACCTGAACTACCCGCAGGTAACTTCAGAGCCAGTACGACTCGTCTTGCAAATTACAGACGTATTGTCTGCAACTCGAAATCCATAGCGTATATGCTGGCTAAGTGTTGCGCTCTACATTACCTTAACAAAGGCTGTAACAGCGAAAAGGATTACATCACCCCAGCATAGAAAGGGCAATCCCGGCACGCCAGCTCTTACCTATGTCTGTGATAGGCATCATCATTAATACTCTTTTCGCTTTGATCTTAAAAGGAAAAAATATGATTAAACGTACATTGCTGCTTGCTATGCTGCCCATTCTCGCCCACGCGGAAGAACTGCCTGCGCCGGTTAAAGCCATTGAAAAACAGGGCATAACAATCCTGAAATCCTTCGAGGCGCCGGGGGGCATGAAGGGCTATCTCGGAAAGTATCAGGATATGGGCGTCACGATTTACCTGACGCCGGACGGTAAACACGCGATTTCCGGCTATATGTATAATGAAAAAGGCGAAAATCTTAGCAACGCCCTGATAGAAAAAGAGATCTATGCACCGGCCGGACGTGAAATGTGGCAGAAAATGGAAAAGGCGTCATGGATACTCGACGGTAAAAAAGACGCGCCGGTGGTGCTGTATGTCTTCGCCGACCCTTTCTGCCCCTATTGTAAGCAGTTTTGGCAGCAAGCTCGCCCGTGGGTCGAATCCGGCAAGGTACAATTACGTACGTTACTGGTCGGCGTGATTAAACCGGAAAGCCCGGCCACAGCCGCAGCGATTTTAGGCGCGAAAGACCCGGCGAAAACATGGCATGACTATGAAGCCTCCGCAGGAAAGATGAAGCTGGAGGTTCCGGCGTCCATCCCCCCGGCGCAGATGAAAGTCATTAATCAGAATCAGCAGTTAATGGACGATCTTGGCGCTAACGCGACGCCAGCAATTTATTACATGAATAAAGATAAGACGTTGCAACAGGTTGTGGGTTTACCGGAAAAAGCGCAACTGGACGCCATGATGGGGCAGCCTTAACGCATAAATTAGCAAGGCAGGAGCTTAACCGTACCACGCCCGATAGCGCTGCGTTTGTCGGGCCAACCTCTTCCTGGCATTAACGCGACGCCAGACCAGCATGTCATCCGGCACAGCCTTTTTAGACTAACGGCGTGATTATAAAAGTGTACGTTATGTCCGCCTTTACTGTGATTATTTACTCGCTAAAATATTCATAACTGTGGTATTTTAGTTTAAATAAACTCTACATTAAGTTTAATAAACATAACTCTGGTAAATTATTGAGATTAAGTCATAATCATGAAAGATACCATGATTATGCCAGGAAGATACTATGGCTAACCTTTACGACCTTAAAAAATTTGATCTTAACTTGTTGGTTATATTTGAATGTATTTATCAACATTTAAGCATTAGCAAAGCGGCAGAAACTCTCTATATTACACCTTCTGCCGTAAGCCAGTCATTGCAACGCCTGCGCACGCAATTCAATGACCCTTTATTTATTCGTTCAGGTAAAGGAATTACGCCTACCGTAACAGGCATTAATTTACATTATCATTTAGAAAATAACCTTAACAGTCTGGAACAAACTATTAATATAATGAATCAGTCCAGTCTGAAGAAAAAGTTTATTATCTATAGCCCACAGCTGTTGATCACCCAATATGTGATGAAATTAGTTGAATATATTCGCAAAGATTCACAGGTTGAAATTGAACATCACGACATTTTGACCACTGACGAACAGCCTGAAGATCTTCTTGCCTACCGCAAAGCAGATATTGTGGTTTCAATGGCCCCACTCAATAATCGTTCTATTGTTTGTACTCACTTTAATAAGGTGGAATGTATCCTGGCTTGCAGTGAAAACCATCCCCGGCTAGGTGAAACCGCAACTATCGACGAAATTCTACAAGAGTCATTTACGCAATTCATCGCCCGGAAAAACGATATAAAAGAGCATCATTCAGTTATCCATAATGTACTGGGGGAAAGAATAATTGGTTTCAGAAGCAAATCGCTGATAACCATCGCCAACGCCATCAGCGCCACGGAGCTTATTGGTTTTTTACCAAAATCACTTGTTGACTATTACTCATCCACTATCAAACTTAAAAAAGTCTCCATACCTTTTACCATTGCTCCCATACAACTCTATCTTATGTATAATAGAGCTTCGATGAATAATAGCGGATTTACTGAGCTCATTGAACAAATAACAAAAAAGCATTAATAAGAAGGCCAAATAACGGATATTAACATAAATTTAATGTATATATTTATGGAATATATTTATTTGGCAAATATAATAAATCATTGCAAGTTCATCTAATCTGCTTATCCTTTATGTTAATTATTTCGAATATACTGTAGTTAACACATCGGAGACTATCCAGAGATGTCGGTTTATAAAGTTCCGCTTGAGCAAAATGTTCTGGAAGCGGCTCAAGAGCGTATAATGTGGACCCTGGAAACCTTACCCCGGGTCTGCGTCTCATTTTCTGGTGGTAAAGATTCAGGACTTATGCTGCACCTGACGGCAACGTTGGCGCGCAAAATGAATAAAAAGATCCACGTTCTCTTCATTGACTGGGAAGCGCAATTCTCCTGTACCATCGCCTATATTGAATCATTACGTGAATACTACGCGGACGTTATCGAGCGTTTTTATTGGGTCGCATTACCCTTAACCACACAAAATTCCCTTTCACAATACCAGCCGGAGTGGCAGTGTTGGCAGCCGGGTGCCGACTGGGTACGACAACCGCCAGAAGATGCGATTACCGATCCGGCCTTTTTTTCCTTTTATCAACACGGCATGACCTTTGAACAGTTCGTTCGCGATTTTGCCGACTGGTTTTCAGAAAAGCGTCCTGCCGCTATGCTGGTCGGTATTCGTTCCGACGAATCCTATAACCGATTTGCCGCTATCGCTAACTCGCATAAGCTGCGCTTTGCCGACGACAAGCCCTGGACCACGTTAGCCCCTAAGGGTCACACCTGGTATATCTACCCCATCTATGACTGGAAAACCGCAGATATCTGGACCTGGTTCGCCAAAACAGGTAAACCATGTAACCCTTTGTATAATTTGATGTATCAGGCTGGCGTACCGCCCCGTTACATGCGTATTTGCGAACCGTTCGGCCCGGAACAACGACAGGGGTTATGGCTGTATCATGTTATCGAACCTGAGCGCTGGGCAGCCATGTGCGCCAGAGTCAGCGGCGTGCTCAGCGGAGGTATTTACGCCGGACAAGACAACCATTTTTATGGCCACCGGAAAATTTTAAAACCCGATCACCTTAACTGGGAAGAGTACGCGCTGCTCCTGCTACACAGTATGCCTGAAGTCACTGCCGAACATTACCGTAATAAAATCGCCGTTTATTTGCAGTGGTATAAGAAAAAAGGCATGAACACCATCCCACAGACGCAGCAGGGCGATATCGGATCGCGCGATATTCCGTCGTGGCGACGGATCTGCAAAGTTTTACTGAACAATGATTACTGGTGCCGGGCGCTGTCATTCAGTCCGACAAAACCTAAGAATTACCAGCGTTATAACGAACGTATGAAAGCTAAACGCCAGGAATGGGGGATCTTATGCAACACCGACTCACAACCGAAATAACTCACTTTCTCTCTGAACTGCCTGAAGAAGAGAGAATCGCCGCCATTAATGAATTTAGAATGGCGATACATAACGTTAGTCCTTTTCGCGATGAGCCTGTCGATTGTGTCCTGTGGGTGAAAAACGATCATATTTCGCCTAATGACTACAACCCGAATAACGTTGCGCCGCCGGAGAAAAAACTGCTGCTTAAATCGATTGAACAAGATGGATTTACTCAGCCGATAGTGGTGGTAAAGGCCGATGCCGAGGAGTACGAGATTGTGGACGGTTTTCACCGTCATGAGCTGGGCAAAGGAAAAGCGGCCCTGAAAAGGCGTCTGAAAGGCTACCTGCCGATAACATGTCTGGACAGAGAACGTCACGAACGCATGGCGGCAACCATTCGGCATAACCGCGCGCGCGGGCGCCACCAGATCCACGCCATGTCAGAAATCGTGCGCGAACTTTCTCTGCTAGGCTGGGACGAGAGCAAAATCGGCCAGGAGTTAGGTATGGACGCCGATGAAGTCCTGCGCCTGAAACAGATCAACGGCCTGCAGGAGCTTTTTGCAGACCGTCGATTCTCCAGAGCGTGGACGGTTAAATAACTACAGTTTACACAGGCGCTCTGCGGCGGCCAGCAGCGTTGATTCCTGTTTAGCGAAACATAAACGTATAAGCTGATGCGGGAAAGGGGCGGCGCAAAAGACAGAAAGCGGAATAGCGGCGACACCGACTTCTTCGGTTAGCCACTGACAAAACTCAATGTCATTTAGCGTCGACACTGCGCTGTAATCGATTAACAGAAAATAGGTACCTTCACAGGGCAGCACTTTTAATCGGCTTTGCGCCAGCGCGTTAACCAGCACATCGCGTTTTTTCCGGTAAAAATCGGGTAACGCGCGATAGTGTTCCGGCGCGGCGCGCAGCATATCCGCCAGAGCCAGTTGCGCCGGTGTATTGACGCAAAACGTCAGGTACTGATGAACTTTGCGTATTTCGGCGCTAATGGCCGCAGGCGCAACGCAGTAACCAATCTTCCATCCCGTCATATGAAAGGTTTTACCAAACGATGAAACGGCAACCGCCCGCTCTCGTAACTGAGGGTGCGCCAATACGCTGGCATGACCTTCGACGGCAAAACAAATATGTTCGTACACTTCATCGCTTAACACATAAATTTCCCGCTCGCCGATAGCCTGCCACAGCGCCTCGATATCCTCCTGACGCCAGACGGTAGCGGTGGGATTATGCGGCGTATTGAGGATCACCAGCCGCGTGCGCTCGCTAAGCAACGCCGAAAACGCCTGCCAGTCGACGCGAAAATGCGGCGGCGTAAGCGCTATGCGTTTTAACACGCCGCCGGAAAGCGCCACGGCCGGGGCATAGCTGTCGTAACTGGGATCGAAACAGATAACCTCATCCCCTGCCCGCACCAGCGCGGTAATCGCCGCGTACAACGCTTCTGTCGCGCCCGCCGTGACGGTGATATCACTGACGTCATCGGGTCGATAACCATATATTTCCGCCGTTTTATCGGCTATGGCCTCCCTCAGCGCCTGCGCGCCTGTCATCGGCGCATATTGATTCGCGCCCTGCGCGACATGATAAGCCAACCGCTCGTGCAAATAAGAAGGACCATCAAAATCAGGGAAGCCTTGCGATAAATTTATTGCCTGATGTTTCTGCGCCAGCGCGCTCATTTGCGTAAAAATCGTGGTGCCAAGATTGGGCAATTTGCTTTTTGGAATCAGTGGGTTATTTCTCATTATCTTCATACCCGCCAGTGATGTGGTTATTGACACACTATCACAGGGTGTTAGTATTTGGCAATCAAGACGTTTAGATGTCTAAATATAATAACAGCGGTAAGAAGACCCTAAGGACAACACAACATGAACCACACTGAAATCCGCGTCGTTACCGGCCCGGCGAATTATTATTCCCATGCCGGAAGTCTCGGAAGACTGACAGACTTTTTCACGCCGGAACAGCTTTCCCACGCCGTTTGGGTGTACGGCGAACGCGCGATTGCCGCCGCCCGGCCTTACCTGCCGGAAGCGTTTGAACGTGCTGGCGCAAAACATCTGCAGTTTACCGGCCATTGTAGCGAAAGCCATGTTGCCCAACTGGCGCACGCCTGCAACGACGATCGTCAGGTGGTAATAGGCGTCGGCGGCGGCGCGCTGCTCGATACCGCCAAAGCGCTCGCCCGCCGTCTGGCGCTGCCGTTTGTCGCTATCCCGACCATCGCGGCAACCTGCGCCGCCTGGACACCGCTTTCCGTCTGGTATAACGACGCGGGACAGGCGTTACAGTTCGAAATTTTTGATGATGCCAATTTTCTGGTGCTGGTCGAACCGCGCATTATTCTGCAGGCGCCCGATGACTATCTGTTAGCTGGCATTGGCGATACGCTGGCGAAATGGTATGAAGCCGTTGTGCTTGCGCCGCAGCCTGAAACGTTGCCATTGACCGTAAGACTGGGCATTAACAGCGCGTGCGCTATTCGCGATCTCCTGCTGACCAGCAGCGAACAAGCATTAGCGGATAAACAGCAGCGTCGGCTAACCCAGGCATTTTGCGACGTGGTGGATGCGATTATCGCTGGCGGCGGTATGGTCGGCGGCCTCGGGGAACGCTATACCCGTGTCGCCGCCGCCCATGCGGTACACAACGGTCTGACCGTCCTGCCACAAACGGAAAAATACCTGCACGGAACGAAAGTGGCTTATGGCATTCTGGTGCAAAGCGCGCTACTGGGACAAGATGACGTGCTGGCGCAATTGATTGCAGCGTACCGGCGATTTCATCTGCCGGCCCGACTTAGCGAACTGGACGTGGATATTCATAACACCGCCGAGATCGATAGGGTAATCGCACATACCCTGCGCCCGGTCGAATCCATCCACTATTTACCGGTGACGTTAACGCCTGACACCCTGCGTGCGGCGTTTGAAAAAGTTGAATTTTTCAGAATATAGCCTGGTGACGTTGCGTTTATCAGGCCTGGCAACCATCAGCAGCAACGCGCGCCGCCTTTTCCACCATAGCGCGCATCCTGCCGCTCGCGGAAAAATTCTTCGTAGGTCATCGGCGTCTGCTCCGGATGCGTTATGCGCATATGCTCCACATAGTTGTCGTAGTCTGGCACGCCAATCATCATTTTTGCGGCCTGTCCCAGATATTTTCCGGCTTTCGAAAGCGTATCGAACATCGTTGTCACCTGTCATCCAAATGCCCTCTCCTTATTCTGGAGAGGGCTATTGATGTAAAAAGATTAGTGCGCGCCTTTCGCCTGCGTCACGATCTCATCCACATTTTCCGGCATCGGCTCATACGGCGTTTCATTCGCCGTCGGTTTATCAATCTTCAGAGCGGCCAGCGCCGTCTTAATAGAGAAGACCGCCAGCACCACGACCACCACCATAAAGAAGATGGTTAGCCCGGCATCCAGACGGTTATTGAATACCAACTGCGCGAGCTGCGATTCGGTGTACTGCGGCGGAATATTGCCGCTGTCGATCATCGCCTGGAACTTATTGGCAATGGCCAGGAAGCCGATTTTCGCATCCGGACTAAACGCTTTCTGCCAGCCCGCCGTCAGCGTACAAATCAGCAGCCAGGCCGTTGGCACCAGCGCGACCCACGCATAACGCTGACGCTTCATTTTGAACAGTACCACGGCGCAAAGCATCAGCGCCATACCCGCCAGCATCTGGTTAGCGATGCCAAACAGCGGCCACAGGGTGTTAATACCGCCCAACGGATCGACCACGCCCTGATGGAGGAAATACCCCCACGCCAGCACGCACAATGCCGTAGCAAGCAGGTTCGCTGGCAGCGAATCGGTACGTTTCAGCCCTGGCGACACTACACCCAACAGATCCTGCAACATAAAGCGCGCCGCACGGGTACCCGCATCCACCGCCGTCAGAATAAACAGCGCTTCAAACAGAATGGCAAAGTGATACCAGAACGCCACATCCATCATGCCGCCCAACGCGCCATGTAAAATGTAGGCCATCCCTACCGCCAGCGTTGGCGCACCGCCTGCGCGGGAGATAATAGATTGTTCGCCGACTTCATTGGCAATCTGGTGTAACGTAT
The DNA here is from genome assembly GCF_046558195.1 of Salmonella sp. 5800. NCBI lineage: Bacteria > Pseudomonadati > Pseudomonadota > Gammaproteobacteria > Enterobacterales > Enterobacteriaceae > Salmonella > Salmonella sp. 5800. The sequence continues at coordinate 147,257 of NZ_JBGDOX010000002.1, forward strand.
CCGGCGTGATAGCGAAACCCCAACTACTGACCACCTGCGCGGCAGAAGCCACGACATCCGCTGTCCCCGCTGGCGCCAGTACCGCCATCGGGCTATTCATCGCAAAGTAAACGCCCGGATCGATAATACAGGCCGAGACCAGCGCCATAATGGCGACGAAAGATTCCATTAACATCCCGCCGTAGCCGATAAAGCAGGCCTGGCCTTCGTTGGCCAACATCTTCGGCGTCGTGCCGGAGGAGATGAGCGCATGGAAACCGGAGACCGCGCCGCAGGCGATGGTAATAAACAGGAACGGGAACAGGTCGCCCGTCCAGACCGGTCCGGTACCATCAACAAATTTGGTCAGCGCCGGCATAGTCAGCGTCGGACGCATAATCAGAATCCCGACCGCCAGACCGACAATCGTACCAATTTTCAGGAAGGTAGAGAGGTAATCACGCGGCGCGAGCAGCAGCCAGACCGGCAGTACCGCCGCGACAAAACCATAACCCACCAGCATCCAGGTAAGTTGCACGCCAGTAAAATCAAAGTACGGCGCCCAGGTTGGGCTTGCCGCCACCCATCCGCCGGAAATAATAGCGAAAATAAGAAATACCAGCCCAATGACCGACACCTCGCCGATGCGCCCCGGGCGCAGATAGCGCAGGTAGATGCCCATAAAAATCGCCAGTGGAATAGTGAACGCGACAGTGTACGTTCCCCACGGGCTATGGGTCAGCGCTTTCACCACGATCATCGCCAGGACGGCCAGAATGATCACCATGATCATAAAGCAGGCCACCAGCGCGATCACCCCGGCCGTCGCGCCCATCTCCTCTTTAACCAGCTCGCCAAGCGAACGCCCATCACGCCGGGTCGAGACGAACAGCACCATAAAGTCCTGCACCGCTCCCGCCAGCACAACGCCCGCCAGCAGCCAGATCATCCCCGGCAGATAGCCCATCTGCGCGGCCAGTACCGGCCCGACCAGCGGACCTGCGCCAGCAATGGCCGCAAAATGGTGACCAAAAAGCACTTTTTTATCGGTCGGGACATAATCCAGACCATCATTATGACGTACCGCGGGCGTCATACGCGTTGGGTCAACCGCCAGCACTTTTTTGGCGATATAGAGCCCATAAAAACGATACGCAATTAGATAGACACAGACCGACGCCACCACGATCCATAGCGCGTTGATCTGTTCCCCACGATTTAACGCAATATAGCCCAGGGCAAACGCACCCAATACTGAGAGCGCTGTCCAGACGAGGTATTTCCCTGATTTATTCATAGTTGTTGTCCGTTTGGGTGTTCCAGAGAGATGTTACATTTTGTTTCTATAACACCTTTACCGTAATTAACAACACAACAACATGATAAAACCGTATCGTTACCCATTTTTTACATTACAGTGTTAACCAGATCACTTCCTTTCTTCGTTGACGCTGCAATTGCATTTTACTTTGCCAGAACTATCCCATTACCGCCGTTCCCAGGCGACAGGTGCAGCAGCGCCTCCCCTGCTCGTCAAAGAGCATAATTTCCCAGCTTTGATTCTGCCGCCCCAGATGCAGCGGCAGGCAAACGCCGCGTACTTTCCCCTGCGAGACGGCGCGGTGGTGAGTGGCGTTTAACTCGGTCCCGACCACGCACTGCCCGTCGCGGGTCATCAGATAACCCGCCATTGATCCCAACGTCTCCGCCAGCGCTGCCGATGCGCCGCCGTGTAGCAGACCAAACGGTTGATGAGTGCGGGCATCGACGGGCATTTCCGCCTCCAGCACGTCATCGCCCAGACGGGTGTAAACAATACCCAGATGCGCCACCAGCGTGTTCTGACTGGTAGCGTTCAATTCATCCAGCGTTAAATGCCGTTTCCAGATCATCGTCAGGCTCCCAATGTTGAACCGCCGTCCACCACGATATCCTGCAAGGTAATGTGGCTGGCCAGATCGGAGGCAAGAAACAAAATGGTATTGGCTATCTCCTGCGGACGGGCGATTTTACCGAGCGGTATGCCGAGCTTAAACTGTTCGCCGAAACCGCGAATACGCTGCTGTTCGGCATCTTCACTCACCCATAACGTGCGCTGCATATCGGTGTCAGTCGAACCCGGCGACACCACATTACAGCGCACCCCGCAGCCCGCCAGCTCCAGCCCTACGGTTAGCGCCAGGCTTTTCAGCGCCGCTTTAGAGGCGCCGTAAGCGCTCATACCGATACGCGGCGTATGCGCCGCATCTGAGGCTACGGTGACAATCGCCCCTCCCTGCTGACGGCGAAACTGCGCCATCGTCTGGGAAAACAGGTTAAATGCCCCGCCCACATTGACCGCAAATGTCTGCTGCCAGTCGTCAACGCTAAGCGCATCGGTCGCTCCCATACGCAAAATACCGGCGGCGTTGACCAGCACATCCAGCCGCGGCGTTTTTTGCAACACACGCTGGCACACCTGCGCAACCTGCCCGGCATCCGCCACATCCATGACTTCGGTAGCAAAGGGATAATTCTCTTGCGTAAATTCGCGATCGAAGCCGATCACCCGCGCCCCGGCGTCAACAAACGCCAGCGCCGTCGCGTAACCGATCCCTTTCCCCGCCCCGGTCACCCATACCGTTTTGTCTGAAAAATCAATACAGGCCATTACCCTACCTCGCGAGAAAGCAGCGCCCACCAGGCGTCAATGGTCGGATTTTTCGCCAGCATCACGAAGTCGATATCGCCGTGTACTTTACGCCAGCGCGCCGCCAGCCCCATCATGCGTACTGAATCCAGGCCATAATCAATCAGGTTTTCATCATCCAGCGGCTCGTCAGTCTCATCCAGCAACGGCAGAATCAACGCCCGCAGCGCCGCTTTACTGGCAGGAACCGGCGTCGGCAGCAGCGATTCAGTCATGACGACGCGACCTGAACGCCCCGCCACATAGTTCAGCGCCATCAGATGCTCTTCCCGGCTGAAATCCGCCAGCGCATCCGCCACCATAAACGGCTTAATGTCGCGCATAAACGCATCGGTAGCGGTGGTCATACAGCCAATATGCGCATACACGCCGGTAATGATGAGCTGATTACGTCCGGTATCTTTTAACATCTGTTCCAGCGGCGAGCGGTGAAACGCGCTATAACGCCACTTCACCAGCACTGTATCTGCCTCATCCGGCGTTAAGGCTTCTACCACCTTCTGCTGTTCCGGAGAGCGCGTCAGTCCCGGCCCCCACATATCATTGAGTAACGCGCGATCTTCATCGCTTTGCTCTTTCGGCTGAGCGGTGTAATAGACCGGGATATGATGTTCCTTACAGTACTGGCGCAGAGCGGCGATATTGGCAATCACCTGGTCCATCATTGGGCAGTTGCGGCCCCAAAAGCTGACAAAGTAATCCTGCATATCGTGGATGAGCAGCGCCGCGCGCTCCGGCTCAAATGCCCAGTTCACTTTGTTGGTCGGGATATCCAGTGCGGTGGGCAGCGCGTAAGACTGTAGTTTCGGAATGGCCATCTCTCTTTCTCCTTCAGAGCGGTGAACGTGACGCCAACCGCTGGCGTAATTGTTTTTTATCGACTTTACCAACCGGCGTCAGCGGCAGTGACGCAACGCACTCCACGCGATCCGGTAATTTAAATTCCGCCACGCCCTGCTCTCGCAGGAAACGGCGTACCTGTACCGCTCGCAGCGGCTCTTTTACCACCAGATATGCGCAACTTTTTTCTCCCAGCAGTTCATCTTCCATGCTGACCAGCGCCGCATGGATCACCGCCGGGTGGCGCAGTAACAGGTTTTCTATCTCTTCGGCGGCTATCTTCTCGCCGCCCCGATTGATCTGATCTTTTTCACGCCCGTGAACGGTGATGTAGCCGTCTTGATCAATGGAGATCAGATCGCCGGAGCAGTAAAAACCGTTGGCGTCAAAGGCGCTGGCATTGTGTTGCGGACTGTTGAAATAGCCGCGAAAAGTATAGGGGCCGCGCGTCATCAGACGACCAATCTCGCCCGGCGGCAGTGGATTCCCGCCAGCATCCGCCACCCACACTTCGTCGTCCGGACACATGGGTCTTCCCTGGGTATTGATAATCCGTTCCGGACTATCGTCCAGCCGGGTATAGTTCACTAACCCTTCCGCCATGCCGAAGACCTGCTGCAACTGACAGCCAATTTCAGCCGGAATACGGGCGGCCAGCGTCGCAGAAAGCCGCGCGCCGCCGACCTGCAATAACCTTAATGACGCCAGCGGCGCATTGCCGCCCCACTCCTGGATAGCCTGTAGCCATAGACTGACCGCGGGCGGCACCAGCGCCGTGGCATTAATCTGGTGTTTTTCGATCAGCGGGAAACAGAGCGTGGCGCTGGGATCGGTCGCCAGCACTACCGTTCCTTTGGCGAGAAAAACGCCCAGCGCGCCCGGCGAACTCATGGCGTAGTTATGCGCGGCGGGAATCGCGCACAGAAAACGCGTCTCCTCGTTGAAACCGCAAATCTCATTGCTGCGACACACGCTGTAGTAATAGTCGTTATGGGTACGGGGAATAAGCTTTGGCGTGCCGGTAGTACCGCCGGAAAGCTGAAAGTAGGCCACTTCGTCAGCAGGTGATGGCGTGGCGGTGAAATCTTCCGCCGCCTGCCGCATCGCCGCGTCCAGGCTGTGATCGCCATCGTCGTTGCGCAATAACACCACCCGCACAGAGCGGTGTTCAGCCACAAACGTGTTGAGAAAGTCCTCCCCGGCGAACAGCGTATGTTGGCGATCGGCAATCACCAGCGTCGGCGCGATCTGCATCGCATAGGCGTTAAGTTCGGTACGTTGATGGCTAAACAGCGCCAGAACGGGCGCTACGCCAAGCTTCAACAGGGCGAAAAAGGTGATATACAGTTCCGGTACATTCCCCAGTTGTACCAGAGCGGTTTCGCCAGGTTTGATGCCCTGACGGCGTAAACTGCAGGCCAGATTATCTGCGGCCTGGTTGAGCTGGCGATAGCTGAATGCGCGCTCGCCTTCAATGACCGCCGTCTTGTCGCTGTCAGCGTGGCGGGTCAGAATATCGGTCAACGGCACGTCTTGCCAGTAGCCTTTTTCACGATAACGGCGGGCAAATTCATCCGGCCAACGGGTGAAAGGTATACGCATCATCGTTCCTTAATGCAGTCCAAAAACGTTCAACATCGTAGAGAGCTTGACGCCGGTTTCCCGCCACTCGCCGACTGGCGAAGAGGCAGGGACAATCCCGGCGCCGGCGAACAGGCGCACCTGATTACCGTGCAATTTCGCGCAACGAATCGTTACTACCCACTCGCCGTTTCCTTCGGCGTCGCACCAGCCGACAATGCCGCCAAACAGTTCACGATCGAACGGTTCCAGTTCAGCAATCAGCTTTTTCGCGACCTGATGGGGGAAACCGCTTAACGCAGGCGTTGGATGCAGCAGACAGGCCAGCGTCAGCGCGTTTTCTCCGGCGTTGGCCTTGCCCTCAAACGGCGTACCGAGATGCCATAGCGTCGGCGTGGTGATCAACTGTGGAGAGGAAGGTAATTGCAGTTCCGTGCTGCGATCGCGCAGGATCTGCTTCATCGCCTGCGTCACCAGCTCATGTTCATGGCGATCTTTTTGTGAAGCCAGCAGTCGGTTTCCCGCCTCGCGATCCAGAACGTCATCCGGCTGCCGGCGCGCTGAGCCTGCTAACGGCAGCGAACTAAACCTATCGCCCTCTTTGCGTAGCAGCAATTCGGGGCTGGCACCCAGCAGAACGCCGCCATCCGCCAGCGGCACATGGAAGTTGTAACTAACTGGATTCTGCGCAACCATCCGCTCCAGCAATGCTCCGCTATCCACCGCCATGTCAGTGGTGATATCTATCAGCCGGGAAAGCACCACTTTATCGACATCTGGCGTAGCGGTCAGCATAGCCGCGCGTGCGACCATCGCTTCAAAAGCATCCTGCTCCGGAATCGCCTTTCGCGCCGTCACCGTCAGCGATTGATGGTCGGTAAAATAACGCGCCGTGCGCTGCTTTTGCTGGCGGGAAAAGCACTGCCACTCCATCGGAATAAATAGCGACGACGGCTGGCGGGTATCAAAGGGGATCGCCCCCACCAGGATAGGGTTGGCGATGCCCTGCGATTTGGCCTCGGCAAACTGCTGGCGCAATTTCTGCTGGAAAGGGCTATCCGGCGAATCGCCGGCAACCGCAGGCTCGGTATAACGGGCGAAACACCCGGAAGTGGTAAAACTGCGATACGGCGACATGAAGAAAAAGCGATCGGGAGCAAGCGTTGCCATTGTCTCCTGAGCGTCCTCAGCCAGTGACATATCCATATCATCCTCCAATGATAAAGGCTTATATACACTTCATCTTTCAAGCTGCCTCTTTGTTGGCTGCGCTCAGAAACCCCGGTCACACAGTTATCTATGCTCGCGGGGATTTCTTCCCTTGCCGTTGCGATGCTTATTGAATGATTTTGTGTATAATAATGATTATTATTTCTATTTTTAGTGCGCTAACCTAAGAGTAAAACGTCGCTCTGTCAACTCTGGTCATGAGTTAAATGGCACTAAGGCTTGCATCTCGCTGCCGCTGACATGAAAATGAGAAGCATTAACTTTATTAATAACAGGACGCTATTGTGAGACTCCCCGCCTTTTATCGTTGGCTGCTTTTAGTGGTTGGTTTATCAATTTCAGGAATATCCTTAGCCCAGGACGCCGGTTGGCCCCGGCAAATCCAGGACAGCCGCGGCGTTCATACTCTGGACCACAAGCCCGCGCGTATCGTCTCTACCAGCGTGACGTTGACAGGCTCGCTGCTGGCGATTGATGCGCCCGTCGTCGCCAGCGGAGCCACTACGCCGAATAACCGCTTTGCCGACGATCAAGGGTTCATGCGCCAGTGGAGCGACGTAGCAAAGGCTCGCCATGTCGCCCGGCTGTATATCGGCGAACCGAATGCCGAAACGGTCGCCGCGCAAATGCCGGATCTCATTTTGATTAGCGCCACCGGCGGCGACTCCGCGCTGGCGCTTTATGATCAGCTCTCCGCTATCGCGCCGACGCTCGTCATCAATTATGACGATAAAAGCTGGCAGAGTTTGCTCACGCAGCTTGGCGAGATCACCGGCCAGGAGAAACAGGCCGCCGCGCGAATAGCGGAATTTGAGGCACAACTGACGACGGTTAAACAGCGAATCGCCCTGCCGCCGCAGCCGGTTAGCGCGCTGGTGTATACCCCTGCCGCGCATAGCGCCAATCTGTGGACGCCAGAATCAGCACAAGGCAAGCTATTGACGCAGTTAGGCTTTACGCTGGCGACATTGCCCCGAGGGCTGCAAACCAGCAAAAGCCAGGGTAAGCGCCACGATATCATTCAGCTTGGCGGTGAAAATCTGGCCGCCGGGTTAAACGGCCAATCTCTTTTCCTGTTTGCCGGCGACAACAAAGATGTCGCGGCCCTTTACGCCAATCCGCTGCTGGCGCACCTGCCAGCGGTGCAAAATAAGCGCGTCTATGCCCTGGGCACGGAGACGTTCCGTCTGGATTATTACAGCGCAACGTTGCTGCTTAACCGGCTGGCCGCCCTGTTTTAGCCTTATCGGAGTCTTATCCGACTGACCAGAACGATTTGGTCAGTCGGATAAACGCCTCTTTATCAGCCAGCATCGCTAACCGGCGGCGTCTGGCGAAAACGACGTAGCTCGCCCAGCACTAACAACAGCAGCAAACCGATAATCACCAGCCCGAATCCACTCACGCTTGCGGAAGCGACCGGCGTCATCATTGCGCCAAGACCGCCTAACAGCGCCGCGCCGATAGCGTCTCCCGTGACGTTTTGCGCGGTCCACAGGCCGTTCATTCGCCCCAGCATATTTTCCGGCGTCTGGGTTTGCAGCAGGGTATATTGTAATAACGAACTGATGGCGCTAAGCCAGCCAAACAGCGCCAGACAGATAACACCTGCGATCCAGACCGGCATGATGGCGAACAGCCCCACAGCCAGAAAAGAACCCACTGTCGAAACCAGCATAATGAGCCCCGGACGAACGCTATGCGCCAGTTGTCCGCTGGTCAGCGCGCCAATGGCCGCCCCCAGCGGAATTGCCGCATACAGCAAACCGATTTGCGCCGCCGACATCTGCCAGCTCATCGCCAGCGCTGGATAGAGGACGCGTACCGCGCTTGCCATCGTCACCAGGCCGCCAAGCAGCGCAATACCGCCGATAAGCGGACTGGCGAGCAAAAAACGAAATGCCGCCAGTAACGCGATAAATGGATTTTCCCGCGGCTGCGGAGGGACAGGCAGTCGCGGCAGCGTCAGTAACGGCAATAGCGTAATAAACGTCCCGGCGGCCGCCAGCCCATAGTTCCAGGCTACGCCGCCGCTGGCAAGCAATATGCCCCCCAACATCGGCGAAATAACCGATCCCAGACGTACCGTCAGCATGGTAATCGCGCCGGCCTGCATCAGATTTTCTCTTCCGACCAGCGCTGGCGTCGCCGCCAGTAACGCGGTCACGCCCAGAGACGCGAAAAAGCCGTCCCACAGGCCAAGGAGATATATCGCCAGCAATGACGGTTCCGGCAACATCGCGTTCACGCACAGGCCAATAAAGCCAATACCGCAAGTACCGCGCGCCAGCAGAATCACCTTCTTACGTTCGTAGCGATCGGCCAGTACACCACCCACCATTAAACCAATAAACATGGCGCCGCCGGTTAACGTTACCGACAGCCCTACCTGCCAGGTGGAGTGCGTCATCATTTGGATCTGTACCGGAACCGCCACGCCAAGCAGCCCCAGCGAGACAATAGAGATAAAACGGGCCAGAAATACTGCGCGAAATGCAGGGTGCGTCTTCAACAGGCTGAGATTGAGCAGCCAGGATTGTCGATTCATTACAACGCCTTAATGCGAGTTTTTTTAAATATCCATTCAATGGCTGCACATGCTAACATAACCAAATAAGATAGATAACGATAATTACTATCATTATCAGGGAAGTTACTATGTCATGCTCATTTTCCGTGACGCGCGCGTTTGCCGTGCCCGGATTGTTGTTATTACTGAGTCTCGCCGCGGTTTTAAGCCTGGTCATTGGCGCGAAACCGCTGCCCGCCGCCGTCGTGCTGGAGGCGTTCACCGGCGTGTGCCAAAGCGCCGATTGCACCATCGTCCTGGATGCGCGTTTGCCGCGTACGCTGGCCGGATTACTGGCAGGCGGCGCATTGGGTCTCGCCGGGGCGCTCATGCAAACACTCACTCGCAACCCGCTCGCCGACCCGGGGATTTTGGGCGTTAACAACGGCGCCAGCTTCGCCATTGTACTGGGCGCGGCGCTGTTTGGTTTCTCCACGCCGCTGGAACAGCTTTTCATGGCATTTAGCGGCGCGCTTATCGCATCGCTGATTGTCGCCTTCACCGGTAGTCAGGGCGGCGGCCAGTTAAGCCCGGTCCGCCTGACACTGGCGGGCGTGGCGCTTGGCGCGGTACTGGAGGGACTAACCAGCGGCATCGCGCTGTTAAATCCAGAGGTCTATGACCAGCTTCGCTTCTGGCAGGCGGGATCGCTGGATATTCGCAGCCTGCAAACGTTGAAAGTCGCGCTTGCGCCCGTGGTTATCGCTGGGATCGTGGCGCTATTTCTGAGCCGTGCGCTGAACAGCCTGAGCCTCGGCAGCGATACCGCGACGGCGCTGGGGAGTAAAGTGGCGCGCACCCAACTTATCGGTTTACTGGCGATTACCGTCTTGTGCGGCAGCGCAACGGCGCTGGTCGGCCCTATCGCCTTTATTGGTCTGATGATGCCGCATATGGCGCGTTGGCTGGTGGGCGCAGACCACTGCTGGTCGCTGCCAGTGACGCTACTGGCAACCCCTGCTCTGCTGCTTTTTGCCGATATTATTGGTCGTCTGTTGGTGCCGGGCGAACTTCGCGTATCGGTCGTCAGTGCGTTTATCGGCGCGCCGGTACTTATCTTTCTGGTACGCCGTAAATCGAGCGGAGGCGGCCTGTGATGTTTCTTTCTCGTCGGCTTATCGTAAGCTGCCTGATTCTGGCGGCTGGCTGCTTCGCCATTGGCTTATGGAGCCTGCAAAGCGGCGCCGTGCCTCTTGAGACCGGGCAGATTATTGCCGCGCTGCTGGGCGACGCGCCGCGTAACATCACCCTTGTCGTAACCGAATGGCGACTACCGCGCGTATTAATGGCGCTGCTGATTGGCGCTGCGCTTGGCGTCAGTGGCGCGATTTTTCAGTCGTTGATGCGTAACCCCCTAGGCAGCCCTGATGTGATGGGCTTTAATACCGGCGCCTGGAGCGGCGTACTGGTCGCAATGGTCCTGTTTGGCCAGCATCTTACCGCGATCGCGCTGGCGGCAATGGCGGGCGGTATCGTCACGTCATTGATTGTCTGGCTGCTCGCCTGGCGTAACGGGATTGAAACTTTCCGGCTGATTATCATCGGTATCGGCATCCGCGCGATGTTAGTCGCCTTTAATACCTGGCTTCTGTTGCAGGCGTCGCTGGAAACGGCGCTCACCGCCGGCTTATGGAACGCCGGGTCGCTCAACGGTCTGACATGGGCAAAAACCTGGCCTTCGGCGCCGCTGATTATTGTGATGCTGACAGGCGCCGCGCTACTGGTGCGTCGTATGCGGCTGCTGGAGATGGGCGATGACAGCGCCTGCGCGCTGGGTGTTAGCGTGGAGCGGTCACGCCTGATGCTGATGCTGGTGGCGGTGTCGCTCACCGCTGCGGCAACGGCACTGGCAGGCCCCATCTCGTTTATTGCCCTTGTCGCGCCGCACATCGCCCGCCGTCTTAGCGGCACAGCGCGCTGGGGATTAACCCAGTCGGCGCTGTGCGGCGCGTTGTTACTACTGGCCGCCGATGCATGCGCGCAGCAACTGTTTATGCCTTATCAGCTTCCAGTGGGCGTGGTCACCGTCAGCCTCGGCGGTATTTATCTTATCGTCTTGTTAATTCAGGAGTCCCGCAAAAAATGACCGAATCCGTAGCCCGTTTGCGCGGTGACCAGTTAACGCTGGGTTATGGCAGCTATACCGTCGCAAAAAACCTTAATGTTTCGATTCCGGACGGCCATTTTACCGCCATCATCGGCCCTAACGGCTGCGGCAAGTCAACGTTGCTACGCACGCTAAGCCGTCTGATGACGCCTGTTGATGGCCATGTCTGGCTGGATGGCGAACAAATACAGCGTTACGCCAGTAAAGAGGTGGCGCGGCGCATCGGATTGCTGGCGCAAAACGCCACTACGCCGGGCGATATCACCGTACAAGAACTGGTCGCCAGAGGGCGTTATCCGCATCAGCCGTTATTTACCCGCTGGCGCAAGGAAGATGCCGACGCCGTCGCCAGTGCCATGCGTGCAACAGGTATCACCTCACTGGCGACGCAAAGCGTAGATACTCTGTCCGGCGGCCAACGCCAGCGGGCGTGGATAGCCATGGTGCTGGCGCAGGAAACGTCCATCATGCTGCTGGATGAGCCGACAACGTGGCTGGATATTAGCCATCAAATTGATTTGCTGGAATTGTTAAGCGATCTCAACCGCGAAAAAGGTTATACGCTCGCCGCCGTCCTGCACGACCTGAATCAAGCCTGCCGATACGCCACGCATTTGATTGCATTACGCGAAGGTAGCATTGTCGCACAGGGCGCGCCGAAAGAGATTGTTACCGCTGAGCTTATCGAAAAAATCTATGGGCTGCGCTGTATGATTATCGACGATCCGGTTGCCGGGACGCCGCTGGTGGTACCGCTGGGGCGGCGATAGTCGTTCACACAGATGACAAAGCCGGATAATCGCTATCCGGCTTTTCGTTTAAATCAGACTAACCGTTCATCTATCGCCAGCGCGTTTTCCATTTTACGCGAGACCATCGCGTGACGCAGTAATACGCCGCCGCAGGCCATCATACCGCCAATCAACGCCGCCAGAATAATAATGATCGCTTTACCCGGGCCATCTTTTTTCACTGGCAGAGACGGCGACAGTTGATATTTAAACGGGGTAAACTTCACGTCGCTCACATTCATTGCCGCCAGTTGTTCAACATGGTATTGACGGTTACGCAAATCACCGTCGATCTCGGCCACGTCCGTTACCCCTTTTTCAATTTCCAGTTTGCGGGAAATACCATCCGCGCCGAGAGAAATAGAAAAATCCGGATCATCTTTTACCGCCTGACCATTACTGTAAACCGGTCTCTTAATGCCGGCGGCGTTGGCGATTTCCAGCGAATAATGGAGACGTTGAATATTGGCATCAAGCTGGTTTTTGAGACGCACCCGATCCATCGCCAGCTTTTCCTGCTCATAGCGGGTTTTGATTTCCAGCTGGTTACGAATATTTTCCAGCGTCTCTTTCACGACGATATCAGAGATGTACTGAATATAGCCAGCCAGCACTTTTTGCGCTTCTTCCCGCGTCGGCGCGGTAAAACTCAACGTCCACGACGTGAATAATGATGTTTCATTTTTCTTGCTGGCATTACTGTCCACTGCTTTCATTTTTTCGCTCAGCACGACAATCGCCCGGTGAAGATCCTGCTCGTCTATTTGCGCGCCTTTTAATTGATCCATGACATACGGAGAAGAACGAAGATATTCTTCCAGCAGCGAGGGCGAGCTAAACTTTTTAATAAACAGATTAAAGACGCTGGCCCGATCAACGCTTACCTCCATATCCAACACGCGCAGCGCGGTCAACGTTCTCTCCAGCCCCTGCCACTGTACCGACTCCGCCGGTGTGACAATCGCCTGGCTGGTCCATTTTTGCGGCAGCAAAAAGGACAGAAGTAACCCCACGCACGCAAAGGCGAAAACGGTAGCAAGAATACGACGTTTCGCCTGCCATAACACCTCTATAAGGCTAAACAAATCGATTTCATGACTGTTGGCGGGCGGCAGTGAGTAACCTGCAAGTGACTGATGTTTTTCTTGTTTTACATTAAGAGATGGCATGCCGTATGACCTGAAAACTTTATCCAATGAAAGAACACATTCCTGTCAGAGATTCTAACAGCAAGTCAGAATTATCCGAAACACTCTTTGCGCGCCAGTGCCCGAAAAGCTAAATATTCGGAATTAAACTTGCCTGTAGCATGTATCACTTATGTTAAAAGAATTAATCGTTGCAATAAAAAACCCATAATAATTAGTAATTATTATGGGTTTCAGGATTTAATTTGTTAAAGGCAGAAACAACGCCCGTTATTTATTAATGAGCTCGCTGATGATGGGCCCGATAGTTTCAAAAGCGGAGGGAGAAATAATATCTACATGCGCGCACGGCTGGTGATAAATAGCCAAAGACGCTATCCACGGCGACCAGCTCTGTTCAGGCGATACGCCTTCCGGCACCGTTTTATCCGCCACAAAGAGCGTAGCATGTCCATCAAACGGTACGCTATGCGCCGTCGTCAGCAAACGGACGGCATCCGCATAATTGCCTTCAATGGCGGTAAATAAGGCTTCGGAGGCATTTCCCTGCTGAGCGGCGACAAACGCTGCGCGTTCACGTTCAATTTCCGCCAATACGTCCGGATTGAGGCCATTCGCCTCTTTTTCCCGCCAGTTTTGCGTTTCCGGCGGCCAGGTGTCCAGTAACCCCAAAAACGCTACGGTTTCGCCGCGCGCGCGCAACCGGGCGGCGATCCCTTGCGCCAGCGTCCCGCCCAGCGAATAGCCTAATAAATAATAAGGGCCATGCGGCTGCCGGGCGAGCAAAGTCGCCAGATGATGTTCACATACCTCATCAAGGGTGGTTGCGGTTTGCATAGGGCCAGCGGGGCGCGGCGACTGAATCCCCATAATCGACCACGACGGGCTAAGATAGCGTGATAATACGCTAAATTGCCAGGCGAACCCCGACGCCGGATGGAAACAAAATAACGTTGGACCATCGCTTTCACGCAGCGGCAACAGCGGCCCGAACCCCAGATTGCGCGAGCGTTCGTCATCGTCAGTATCGAGCAGCTTACTCAACTGCGCCACGTCAGACGCCACCATCACCTGACCCGGCGTCACCTGACGGTTAAACGTCTGGCTTAGCTGCGCGGCCAGTTTCATCGCCAGCAGCGAGTGTCCGCCCAGCGCAAAGAAATCACTTTCAACGTCGTTAATCTCACAGCCCAGCAGGCGGGAAAACGCCGCGGCGACAGCAATCTCCGTTGCGGACTGCGGCGCACGCCCTTTCACGCGTGGCGTCAGGTCCGGCAGCGGCAGGGCTTTGCGATCCAGCTTGCCATTAGCGCTAAGCGGCAAGCTGGCCAGTTGCAACAGCACAACTGGCACCATATGCGCGGGAAGTTTTTGGCGTAATTTTTCCTGCAGCGCCGGTAAATCCAGCGGCAAACCGGAGTGCGACACCAGATAGCCGACCAGTTGCCGGGCATCCCCGCCCGTCGCCGCCGCCTGATTAAAGACGCAGGCATGTGCTACCGCCTGTTCAACATCCGGCAGCGTTTGCATGACGCGGTCAATCTCGCCCAGTTCAATACGTTGACCCCGAATTTTGAGCTGATCGTCGCTGCGCCCCAGGTACTCCACCGCGCCGGAATCCAGCCAGCGCGCCACATCTCCGGTACGGTACATCCGTTCGCCTGGCGCAAAAGGATCGGCGATAAAACGGCTGGCGGTAAGATCCGGACGCCCCAGATAGCCCTGCGCCAGTTGGATACCGGTAAGATAGAGATCGCCAGCCACGCCCGGCGGCACCGGCTGCATATGCGCATCGAGAATACGTAAACCGGTATTCCAGACGGGATAACCAATCGGGATGCTGTTGCCGTCAACAGCCGCCAGCTCATCGCCACAGGCCGGATACCAGCTCACATCCACCGCGGCCTCCGTTGGTCCGTACAGATTGTGTAGCGGCGCGTTGGTTAACGTCTCCCATTCGCGGCACAGCGCCGTCGGCAGGGCCTCGCCACTACAGAAAACGCGCTTTAAGGAAGCGCAGCTTTTCCCAGCCGACGCTGGCGTGAGCGAGGCAATAAAGGCCGCCAGCATCGACGGCACAAAATGGGTGGTCGTGACGCCGTATTGCGCAAAGAACCGTTGCATCGCGAGCGGGTCGCGGTGCGCTTCCGGTTCAGCCATCACCAGTTTCGCCCCGGCGATAAACGGCCAGAAAAACTCCCATACTGAGACGTCAAAACTGCACGGCGTTTTTTGCGCTACTACATCATCCGCCGTCAACGGATAGTGATCCTGCATCCACAGCAGCCGGTTGACTATCGCCGTTTGTCCCACCATCACCCCTTTCGGCCTGCCCGTCGAGCCAGAGGTGAAAATGATGTAAGCGGTATGATGCGGTAACGACAGCCCCAGCGGAGTGGCGTCACTGACCGGTAGCGGTTGGCTATAACACAAATATTCCATCCCCGGAATATCGTGAAAGCGCGCCAGCTGCGCCTGAGTCGTAATTAACAGTTTCGGCTGCGCATCTTCCAGCATCATTCGCAGCCGATCGTCAGGATAACCGGTATCCAGCGGCAGCCAGGCGGCGCCCGCCTCGACAATGCCATGCAGCGCTAAGGTCAGGAAAACCGACCGCGGCAACGCCACCGCCACGCTATCGCCAGGCTGAACGCCGCGTTCCCGCAGCGCGTATGCCAGCGCCACAACCTGTTCACGCATTTCACGGTAGGTAAAGTGATAATGCGCATCTGCCAACGCGGCAGCCTCTGGCGTTTTTTGCGCCTGCTGCGCCACCAAATCGCTAAGCGTGGCGG
The DNA here is from genome assembly GCF_046558195.1 of Salmonella sp. 5800. NCBI lineage: Bacteria > Pseudomonadati > Pseudomonadota > Gammaproteobacteria > Enterobacterales > Enterobacteriaceae > Salmonella > Salmonella sp. 5800. The sequence continues at coordinate 162,986 of NZ_JBGDOX010000002.1, forward strand.
CGGGAATCGTTACCGCCGTATTATTAAGGTGTGTTAATTGCGTTTGTTCTTCCGCCAGCAGCATTTGCGCATCGCCGCAGCGCAGCGCCGGGTTATCCGCAAACTGCGTGATAAGCGCCATCAATCGTAAGGCATGGCGGGAGAGCGTGGCATCATCGTAACGCTGTGCATTCGCCAGCAATTCAATATCCAGACCGCCGTTTTCATCCGGAAAAAGCGCCAGTTCAAGATCGTTAACCGGCCCCGTCGCCAGGGTATGGGTTTGCGCCTGTATGCCAGGAAGATCCAGATGATAATCAAATACTTTTATGTTGAGCACCGGGCCAAATAGCGGCGTCTCCCCTGCGGCTCGCCCGCTATCGCGTACAATCTGTTCGGCGTCGTAACGCTGGTGGCGGCGCATCTTCTTTAACTGCGCCGCAAGACGCTTCGCCAGCGTTGGCAGATCTTCCGTCGCATGAAGGTTAACCGCCAGCGGCAACACATTAAGGACAGGCCCGGTCGCCGTTAACGCCGCCGAGCCCATCCGCCGCATAAAGATAAATCCGGCGGCATAATCCATACGCCCGCATAATCGTCCCAGCCACAACGTCACCAGCGCCAGGGCAAGATCCGCTCGCGGTATCTCAGGCATGTGCGCCGCCAGTTGGCGAAACGCCCCCTCCGGCGCGCTCAATTTCATACGCAGAATATCCGCGCTCGCCGACCGCCCCGGCAGCGGCGCGGCAGACATTGACGCCGGCGGCGGCAGCTCGCGGCGCTGCTGCGCCCAGAAGGCGCCGTCACGCTGCCAGGCCTCGCTCTGGCGATAGCGCTGATATTCCTCGACCACATCCGCAAAGGGGGTAAAAGGCGACTCCGGTGTAGGGGCCTCGCTCTGCCAGGCGCGATAAATCGCCGCAATCTGGCGGGTTATCGCCGGGAAGCTAAAGCCATCCACCAGCAAATGGTGATAGCGCTGATACCAATACCAGCGGGTATCATCAATGCGGATTAACTGGTGAAAAGCCAGCGGCTTACCGCTATCTGCGCGCAGGTTTTGCCGTAAATCCGCCTGCATTAACGTCAGCGCCGCGTGATGCGGATCGGGCTGGTCGCGTAAATCGGCAATCGGGGGCTCGCCGAAGGTGCGCTCAGGATCTATCCATTGCCAGACCTCGCCGTTCTCTTCGGTAAAACGCATCCGTAGCGTATCCGCCTGTTGCATCCCTACCGCTACCGCTTTTGCCAGCAAGGGGGCATCCAGCTCGCCATTCAGTTCCACGTAGTGCGCCACGCTCCAGGCGGAGGGTAAATCAGAGAGTTTTTCCGCCATCCAGATCCCCGGCTGAGCGGCGACTAATGGTAAACGCTGCGTCATTTCGCCTCCTGCTTATCGGCATAATGCGCCGGATTCAGTGTTGTCCAGCGCGTATTAAGCCACTGCTGGCACGCGTCCTGCGATTGCGGTTCGCATACCACGTCCCAGCCTGCGGGAAGCGCGCACGCCGCTGGCCAAAGGCTGAATTGACGCTGCGTATTTTGCAGGATGTAAAACTGTCCCTGCGGATTATCGAAGGGATTACTGAATTCCATACTCAACTCCTGTCATGGACATGTGCCCGGTTAAAGCGTGTCGATAAGCGGCTGCCAAAGCAGCATCAGCCCTTGCGTTAGCCCGCCGCGCCAGCAAAGCGCATCGTGTCCGCCGTCAACCTGACGCCAGAAAATGGACTGCTGCGAGGTATTCAGTTGGGCATAAAGCGCCTGATTCGCCTGAAACACGATCGGCTCACGCACGCCGGCTTCCAGTACGATACGCAGTCCGCGCGCGCATAATGCGCCGGTTTTCAGCCGGGTAATGACTTCCCCCTCCGGCGGGGTGATGCGATGGGGCCACCAGAACGATCCTGACTGGCTTAGTACACAGCCAAAACGCGTCGGCCAGTTCAGGCCGGCATACAGCGCCGACAGGCCGCCAAAACTCTGTCCGGCGACCACCGTTCGCCCGGCATCATCGCTAAAAGGCGTCACGGCTCTGACTTGCGGCAACAGTTCCTGCTGCACCGCCAGCCAGAAATCGGCATTGCAGGGCAACTCCTGGCTGCGGTGTTGAGTATCAATCGCGTCAATCAGCAGATAGACGGCACCGGGAAGCAGGCGTTGATGAGTCAGCGAGGCGAGAGCGGGCCAGACGGGCATATTTTCCGCCCAGAATTGACCGTCCAGCAGAATAGCCAACGGTCTTTCCTCCGGCGCCTCGTCTCCGGTCGTCAATATCCATACGCGGCGGGAGTTACCCAGACGTTCGCTATGCCACTGCATCATCAAAGGCGGCGAGTACGGCGTTTCAGGACGATCCCATCCCGGCTGAAGGGGCGCATCCGGCATTTCCAGCGCTGAAACCGCATGACCACGTCCTCCCCGCCAGCTTTGCGAATTAAGCGGGTCGGCAATCGCCTGCGGTAATAGCTGTCGCCAGCCTTCACGCAGTGCGTTCCGATCGGGCGTTTCGCCCGGCGCAAAAGCGGCAAAAACGTCATCGCGCTCGGTAGGAATAAAACAGTAGCTGCCGCGCCAGTTAGCGCTAAGCGCCGTGCTCCAGCGCCAGACATCCGTTCCGGCAATACGCGCCATCGTCTGAGGCTGCGCGTTTTGATGATGATCGGTTACGCCAGTGATATAGACCCAGACACGCCGTATCGGGGAGTGTGTTTCGTTTCCCTGCGGGTCGCGCCACCAAAAAGTGACCCGATAATTTCCGTCTTTTTCCCGTATCCATTCCGGCCCGGTTTTCGTCCTCCACCAGGCCTCACTTCCCGTTGCCAGCGCCTCTTTCATTATAACCCTGTGTTTATTATGAATTTTGTATATAAAAGGTGAAATATATTGATAATATTATTGATAACTATTTGCATTTGCAATAGCGTATTGTCGCGCTATGGGACGCGCGAACACAATTTCACCACCCGGCCAATGCCTTTGACGGGCGCTTTGGCTTATGTGGCTAAAGAAAAGCAGGATATACAATGAACAAGAAGATTCATTCCCTGACCTTACTGGTCAATTTAGGGATTTACGGGGCCGCTCTGCCCGTGATGGCGGAAGAAAAAACCGATAGCACTGCGCTCACCAATGAAGACACCATCGTGGTGACCGCTGCCCAGCAAAACCTACAGGCGCCAGGCGTATCCACCATCACCGCCGATGAGATCCGCAAAAATCCGCCCGCGCGCGACGTGTCAGAAATCATCCGCACCATGCCGGGCGTAAACCTGACCGGCAACTCCACCAGCGGTCAGCGCGGGAATAACCGCCAAATCGATATTCGCGGCATGGGGCCGGAAAACACCCTTATCCTGATTGATGGTAAACCCGTCACCAGCCGTAACTCGGTGCGCCTGGGCTGGCGCGGCGAACGCGATACCCGCGGCGATACCGCGTGGGTGCCACCGGAGATGATCGAACGCATTGAAGTGCTGCGTGGCCCTGCCGCCGCACGCTACGGCAACGGCGCGGCGGGTGGCGTGGTCAATATCATTACCAAAAAAGGCGGTAGCGAGTGGCACGGCTCCTGGAATACCTATTTCAACGCGCCGGAACATAAAGACGAAGGCGCGACCAAACGCACTAACTTTAGCCTGAATGGCCCGCTGGGCGGGGATTTCAGCTTCCGTCTGTATGGCAACCTCGACAAAACGCAGGCGGATGCGCGTAATATTAACCAGGGGCATCAGTCTGAACGTACCGGGAGTTACGCCGACACGCTACCGGCAGGACGCGAGGGGGTCATTAACAAAGATATCAACGGTGTGGTTCGTTGGGATTTTGCTCCGCTTCAGTCTCTGGAGCTGGAGGCCGGTTACAGTCGCCAGGGCAACCTCTATGCCGGTGATACTCAGAACACCAATACGAACCAACTGGTGAAAGATAATTACGGAAAAGAGACGAACCGCCTCTATCGGCAGAACTACTCTCTGACCTGGAACGGCGGCTGGGATAATGGCGTAACCACCAGTAACTGGGTGCAATACGAACATACCCGTAACTCCCGGATGCCGGAAGGCTTGGCAGGCGGCACAGAAGGAATTTTCGATCCCAAAGCATCGCAAAAATATGCCGATGCCGATTTGAATGACGTCACCCTACACAGCGAAGTGAGCCTTCCTTTCGATCTGCTGGTCAATCAAAACCTGACGCTGGGTACCGAATGGGCCCAACAGCGTATGAAAGACGAGCTCTCCAACTCGCAAACCTTTATGGGGGGAAATATCCCGGGTTACAGCAGTACCAATCGTAGCCCCTATTCAAAAGCGGAAATTTTCTCTCTGTTTGCTGAAAACAACATGGAACTGACCGACAGCACCATGCTGACGCCGGGGCTACGTTTCGATCATCACAGTATTGTGGGGGATAACTGGAGCCCATCGCTGAACCTGTCGCAAGGTCTGGGGGATGACTTTACCCTGAAAATGGGGATCGCCCGCGCTTATAAAGCCCCGAGTCTGTACCAGACTAACCCAAACTATATTTTGTATAGCAAAGGTCAGGGTTGCTACGCGACTGGCGCGGGTACCGGCATCGGCTGCTATATGATGGGTAACGATGATCTGAAAGCCGAGACCAGCATCAATAAAGAGATCGGTCTGGAATTTAAACGCGATGGCTGGCTGGCCGGCATCACCTGGTTCCGCAATGATTACCGCAATAAGATTGAAGCGGGTACAGTGCCGTTGCAGCGTATCAACAACGGCAAAACGGATGTCTATCAGTGGGAGAACGTACCGAAAGCGGTCGTTGAAGGTCTGGAAGGCACGTTAAACGTACCGGTTAGCGACACCGTCAACTGGACGAATAACGTTACGTATATGCTGCAGAGCAAAAACAAAGAGACCGGCGAACGCCTGTCGATTATTCCACAGTACACGCTTAACTCAACCCTGAGCTGGCAGGTACGTCAGGACGTTTCTCTGCAATCGACCTTCACCTGGTACGGCAAACAAGAGCCGAAGAAATATGATTATCAGGGTAACCCCGTTACCGGAACAGATAAGCAAGCGGTCAGCCCATACAGTATTGTTGGCCTGAGCGCGACCTGGGACGTGACCAAAAATGTCAGCCTGACCGGTGGCGTGGATAACCTCTTTGACAAACGTCTGTGGCGTGAAGGTAACGCGCAAACCGTCAGGGATACTCAAACTGGCGCTTATATGGCGGGTGCTGGCGCGTACACCTATAACGAACCGGGACGTACGTGGTATATGAGCATTAATACCCATTTCTGATGGCAACCTTCCCTCCCTCATTCGGGGGAGGGAATTAGCAAAAAACGATGCGGACATCTCATTTTCCCCTTCCCTTTGCCGGTCACAGGCTGCATATCGTCGACTTTGATGCGAGCAGCTTTCACGAACACGACCTGCTATGGCTTCCTCATCACGATCGGCTCCGGTCTGCCGGACGCAAGCGTAAAGCTGAACATCTGGCAGGCCGCATTGCCGCCGTTCACGCGCTACGCGAGGTGGGCGTCAGGACAGTGCCCGGTATTGGCGACAAGCGACAGCCGCTATGGCCGGACGGCCTATTTGGCAGCATCAGCCACTGTGCGTCAACGGCGCTGGCCGTCATATCCCGACAACGTGTCGGCGTTGATATAGAAAAAATCATGAGTCAGCACACGGCGACAGAGCTGGCGCCGTCCATTATCGATAGCGATGAGCACCAAATTCTCCAGGCGAGCTCGCTCCCTTTTCCGCTTGCCCTGACGCTGGCCTTCTCCGCCAAAGAGAGCGTTTATAAAGCCTTTTCAGACCGCGTCACGCTCCCGGGATTCGATAGCGCAAAAGTTACCTCGCTTACCGCCACGCACATCTCGTTACATCTGCTGCCAGCCTTTGCCGCCACGATGGCTGAACGTACCGTCCGTACAGAATGGTTTCAACGTGACAATAGCGTTATTACTCTTGTTTCTGCAATAACGCGCTTTCCCCACGACAGGAGCGCTCCCGCTTCTATACTTAGCGCAATACACCGATAAATGAGATCGCTATGGCGCTGAATGATTTTCACGTTTCTGAACCTTATACGCTTGGTATTGAGCTGGAGATGCAGGTGATCAATCCACCTGGCTACGATTTAAGTCAGGACTCTTCTACGCTGATTGACGCCGTTAAGCCCCAACTTACTGCGGGAGAAATTAAGCACGATATCACCGAAAGTATGCTGGAGATGGCCACGGGCGTCTGCCGCGATATTGACCAGGCGGCGGCCCAACTTTCTGCCATGCAGCACGTTATTTTACAGGCGGCGTCGGAACACCATCTCGGCATTTGCGGCGGCGGTACGCACCCTTTTCAAAAATGGCAGCGTCAGGAGGTCTGTGATAATGAGCGCTATCAACGCACGCTGGAAAATTTCGGCTATTTAATTCAACAGGCGACGGTTTTCGGTCAGCATGTCCACGTCGGCTGCGCGAACGGCGACGATGCGATTTATCTTTTACACGGGCTGTCGCATTTTGTGCCGCACTTTATTGCGCTCTCCGCCGCGTCTCCCTATATGCAAGGATCTGACACCCGTTTTGCCTGCGCGCGCCTGAATATTTTTTCCGCTTTTCCCGATAACGGTCCCATGCCGTGGGTCAGTAACTGGCAAGAGTTTGCCGGACTATTTCGCCGTCTGTCTTACACCACGATGATCGACAGCATCAAAGATTTGCACTGGGATATCCGCCCCAGCCCGGCCTTTGGCACGGTAGAAGTTCGGGTGATGGATACGCCGCTCACTCTTGATCATGCCATCAATATGGCAGGGTTGATTCAGGCGACCGCGCACTGGCTGCTGACCGAGCGTCCCTTTAAACCGCAGGAACAAGACTATCTGTTATATAAATTCAACCGTTTTCAGGCTTGCCGCTATGGTCTGGAGGGCGTGCTAACCGATGCCTATACCGGCGACCGCCGTCGCCTGGCAGATGATACGCTGCGTCTGCTGGACAACGTTACCCCCTCAGCGCGCAAGCTGGGCGCCGACAGCGCCATTGACGTGCTACGTCTGCAGGTGAAAAAAGGCGGTAACGAAGCGCAATATATGCGGGAGTTTATTGCCGACGGCGGATCGCTGATAGGCCTGGTACAAAAACATTGTGAAATCTGGGCGGGACAATAGACAGCATATTTGCCTTACCAGGCGATATCCCGGACAATGGCGTTTTAACTTACGTTTAACAAAGCCATGAAACACCCGCTTGAATCATTGATGACCGCTGCCGGTATTTTGCTGATGGCGTTGCTCTCCAGCCTGCTGCTGCCCGCCCCTTCGCTCGGCCTTGCGCTGGCGCAAAAACTGGTCGGGATCTTTCATCTTATGGATCTCAACCAGCTTTATACTTTGTTGTTTTGTTTATGGTTTCTGTTGCTCGGCGCGCTGGAATATTATGTTATTCGCTTTATCTGGCGGCGCTGGTTTTCGCTGGCCGATTAAACATTTCAATGCGTACGGCCATGCTTTTCTTTACGATAAGCGCCTGGCGGCAGGTTGAACGTGCGGGTAAAAATGCGCGTAAAGGTTTGCTGCGAATCAAAACCATACTTGAGACAAATATCATACACCTTCTGGTCGGTGTCGCGCAGGTCGCGCGCCGCCAGTTTTAGCTTCCGTTCACGCACGTAGCGCCCCAGACTCTCCCCTTTGTACTGCATAAAAAGGCGCTGCAGGTGCCACTTGGAATACCCCGCATGACGGGCAATATCATCAATACGTAACGGCTGATTCAAATTATCATCAATCCACTCGACAATCGTGTCGATAACCTGAGCGGAAATGGTCATCGTGCTCTCCCCTCTATCAAACTCGTCAGCGGCTCCCGCACCGCACATTTACGGCAACAGCAATAAGCATAGTAATAACCACACAAATTGTGAGACAGCTTATCGCATGGCCTGCAATATGCTTTTCTACCACTTCATGCGGCAGCCCTTGATTATGAGTGAGTAAGCACTCATTATAGAAAGCAAAGATACGCCGTCAAGGTACTTTTCAAAGGTTGACATTCACCGTTGCGACGCGACAACGGGCATGATTCAATCATGTTTTTACAGACATAAGGGTAACGTGTAGTGGCTCGTCCGAAGAGTGAAGACAAAAAACAAGCATTACTGGAAGCGGCAACCCAGGCGATAGCGCAATCCGGTATCGCCGCCTCAACGGCGGTGATTGCGCGTAACGCAGGTGTTGCAGAAGGAACATTGTTTCGCTATTTCGCGACCAAAGATGAGCTGATTAACACGTTGTATTTGCATTTAAAGCAGGATCTCTGCCAGTCAATGATAATGGAGCTGGATCGATCCATTACCGATGCCAAAATGATGACTCGTTTTATCTGGAACAGTTACATCAGTTGGGGTCTGAACCATCCCGCGCGCCATCGGGCGATCCGTCAACTGGCCGTCAGCGAAAAGCTCACCAAAGAGACGGAACAACGGGCCGACGATATGTTCCCCGAATTGCGCGATTTATGTCATCGTTCCGTTTTGATGGTGTTTATGTCGGATGAGTACCGCGCCTTCGGCGACGGCCTTTTTCTGGCGCTGGCTGAAACAACAATGGATTTCGCCGCGCGCGATCCCGCTCGCGCTGGCGAATATATTGCGCTGGGATTCGAAGCCATGTGGCGCGCGCTGACTCGCGAGGAGCAATAATGGACGGTCAAATACTGCACGCCTGTGCAAAACGCTTTGCGCTGGAACTGCCTTTTACCGAACACTGCTGGCCTTTCGGCCCACAGTACGATGTGTTTAAAGTCGGCGGCAAAATATTCATGCTTTTCACTGAACATCACTGTCGCCCAGTGGTGAACCTGAAGTCGGACCCCCAAAAATCCCTGGTAAATCAACAAATTTACCCCAGCATTGCGCCTGGCTATCACATGAATAAGAAACACTGGATTTCAGTCTATGCGGGCGAGGATATCACCGTCTCGCTACTCAACGATTTGATAAATGCCTCATGGAATCTGGTCGTAGACGGGCTGCCTAAAAGAGAGCAACTGCGCCTGCGGCCGCGCTGATGCAATAACCGTTTTCGCATTTTCCTCCCTTATCTTTTTACCGATAACCCGGTACCCTGCTGATACAAAAGGGTACTAAACCAACCAGGAGCATTTATGGATATCGTTTCTGTCGCCTTACAGCGCTACTCCACTAAGGCGTTCGATCCCAGCAAAAAACTGACCGCCGAAGAAGCGGATAAAATAAAAACACTACTACAGTACAGCCCCTCCAGCACCAATTCCCAGCCGTGGCACTTTATTGTCGCCAGTACGGAAGAGGGCAAAGCGCGCGTAGCAAAATCCGCCGCCGGAAACTACACGTTCAACGAACGCAAAATGCTGGACGCCTCCCATGTGGTGGTCTTCTGCGCGAAAACCGCGATGGACGACGCCTGGCTGCAACGGGTGGTCGATCAGGAAGATGCCGATGGCCGTTTCGCTACGCCGGAAGCTAAAGCGGCAAATGATAAAGGTCGCCGCTTTTTCGCCGATATGCACCGCGTCTCGCTGAAAGATGACCACCAGTGGATGGCGAGACAGGTCTATCTGAACGTCGGCAACTTTCTGCTGGGCGTCGCCGCGATGGGTCTCGACGCCGTCCCCATTGAAGGTTTCGACGCCGAGGTGCTTGACGCTGAATTTGGTCTGAAAGAAAAAGGCTATACCAGTCTGGTCGTGGTGCCAGTCGGCCATCATAGCGTCGAGGATTTCAACGCCGGGCTGCCGAAATCACGTCTGCCGCTTGAAACCACACTGACGGAAGTTTAATCCCCTGCCTAAGCCGGACGCCCGTCCGGCTTTTTTCACCTTTCTGCCAGGTTCCTCAATGATCAATGGCGCGAAGTGCCAGGTTTTACATCGCTAGTGTTAACTTCCTCTCTCAACCCATTGAAAAATAAATAACATTTAAAACTGGCACGCCGTTTGCCATATCTGGATACCCCCTATCTGGATGAAGGAGAAAACGGCGTGACACCGGTTTGCGCCTACGATGGCGATATTGTCACCACGGGGTTGGCCCTCCCTGGCATGTCATCAAAATCGGGCGCTAAACCCAACGTTATAACGGGTTTGATTGCCATCACTTAACCCTGCCGTTTGCGACAGCCCGGCGAAAGCGGACACCGTTGCCGACAGCGGAAAATCTGCGCCAATCGCGATATCAACCCAGTTTTTATCCTGCGTTTTTCCGTCGCGGCTAAACGTCAGCGCGGTCGATTTAAGGCCGCCGTTCGCCACATACGTATCATCGCCAAACTGACGGCGATAATTAATCTGCGCCCAGGAGTGAATGATGCTGTGGCGAAGATCCAGACGCCAGCCAGCGCTACCCACCTGCGAATGGGCGTTTTGGTCGCCAAAACGCATTGATGTACTGGTATTGAGCTTCTCGCTATAGCCATTAACGTGGCTGTAATCCCATGCATATTGCAGCATCGGTCCGGTCGTTAACCACGGCATCATGACAAAATCATAACCACTGGTTAACCTCGCGCCCCACAGCCGACCGTTGGTTTCGCCCTCTTCCACCCGTCTTAGCGCACCGAGCGTTATACTGCGCTGAATGTTACTGAATTTAGCGGACAGATAGTGTAAATCGCTATCCAGCCACGCCTGACCGGCGCGCAAATGGCTGAATACGGCGGCCTGAAAACCGCGGGCATCATAACGATAATTATCGTCAGGATGTTGCTTATCCAGAGAACCGGCTATCAGCCCTCCCAGCAGTACCTGCTCGTTAAGCTGATAATCGACGCCAACCGTCAGATTATTATGATTACCGTTCCCGTCGGCCTCATTATTATCATAACGTTGATATCCCCCGCTGTATCCGCCGAACATGCCCAGTGAACCAACAGGATTTTCCCCCTGGCGAAGCTGCTGATAACGGCTGTCAAGCGTGGTACGACTGCCTTGCGCCATCGACTGAACGCTTTGGTTCAGGTATGTCGCCTGTACCGGCGCGGCAATGATCGACTGGATATATTGCGCAATAATGGTATGGACCTGCGGACCGGGATGTAAATGATCGGCAAACAGATAGTCCTGTGATGCATTAAATCCAGGCATTGCCGAGGAGCACGCCGAAGCGGATACGCCCGGCGGGCAGGCCATACCTACGGTATTTGTCAGACCAAACGCCTGCGGGTTGGCAAGAATTTCCTTAAAGAGGCCGTTGATATCGGCACGGGCTATATTGCCGCCGTGTTGCTCCAGCCCCTTCTCTTCCATCTGATTATAATAATCGGTCAGAGCTGACGCCTGCTCTGCCGCCGTTTCATAGCCCGCCAGCAGTTGATCAACGAGCAGTTGCTGAATAAATGGATTGCTGCTTACCGTTGCAGCCGCCGCCAGCAACGCCTTGCGGATCGCCTGTTGCCGACTGGCGAAATCGGGCGTAGATCCCCCCGCCAGCGCGTCTAACGCCGCTTTTAGCGCCGGAGGCGCCGCTGCGCCCAGCCCGGCGGTGATTACCGCCTCCAGAAGCATTGGCGTCGCACTAATATCCGGTACGTTTGGCACCACGACCAGCCCGGCGCCGGCATCCAGTAACAGCCCTACCTGCGCCGCCGCGCTAGTGGCGCTATTACCGGCTATTTGCTGTGCCATGGTTGGTTGCGCGATGGCCGCCGCCAGATCGTTTCCGCCGACCCAGTGAATATACAAACCGTTGTGGTCGGCTTTTCCCCCCGTTTTGGCAAGCCACTGCCGTACCTGATCCGCGGTATTATCCTGCGGGTTTAATTCCGGGGTCGCCGTCGCGCCGCCGGCGGCATAATTAGAACCGCCATTGTTGGAAGGGCTTAATGCCAGCCCAAATCGTTCGGCCAACTGTTCGTCGTAGAGCTTATTTTGACCACTATCCCAGGTCCAGCGACCGTTATTCCCGGTATCGCTAAGGCTATCGCCAAATACCGTAAGAGAGTCAAACGCACAGGCAGATAATGGCGCGGCCAGCGCCAGCGAGAGTATGCCGTATTTTAGCAGGGTACGCTTTTGGGTCATCCGATGTTCCTTAATGTTATTGTTGATAGGTACGACGGTGCTAATCATCATCCGACAGAAACATTGCAATCGTTTTAAGCATTCTGGTTAAAATGTTTTCATCCATTGTTGACGAACTGGCGCCTGTTCAAAAAGAGGGAACCGCGTAAAATAACGACGTTTATAGGGCGCTGGATAAAATATAGCGTATGGATAACCCCTGAAGCGCTTTTACCCGTCTGTTGCTGATTATGCCTGAAGCGCAGGCGTCCTGATTTGCATAAATGCCATTCAGCAGTCATCATAGGCTGCTGTTTATAAAGGAGAGATTATGCAGGAATTGATATCCCGGGTAGAAGATTTAGCGGGAATTGAAATGAATCACACCACGTCGCTGGTGGTGATATTTGGTATTATTTTTCTGACAGCAGTTGTCGTGCATATTATTTTGCACTGGATAGTACTGCGCGCTTTCGAAAAACGTGCCAGCGCCAGTTCCCGCCTGTGGCTGCAAATTATTACCCAGAATAAATTATTCCATCGTCTGGCTTTTACGCTGCAAGGCATCATTGTCAATATTCAGGCCGCGCTCTGGCTACAAAAAGGCAGTGAGGCTGCGGATATCCTGACGACCTGCGCGCAATTATGGATTATGACCTACGCCCTGCTGTCGTTATTTTCTCTGCTGGACGTGATTTTCAATCTATCGCAAAAATGGCCTGCCGCCTCTCAGTTGCCGCTAAAAGGAATATTTCAGGGCATTAAGCTCATCGGCGCAATTATCGTCGGCATTCTGATGATCTCACTACTGATTGGCCAGTCACCAGCAATTTTAATCAGCGGGCTGGGCGCGATGGCCGCGGTATTAATGCTGGTCTTTAAAGACCCGATTCTTGGCCTGGTTGCCGGTATACAGCTTTCCGCCAACGATATGCTCAAACTGGGCGACTGGCTGGAAATGCCGAAATATGGCGCAGATGGCGCGGTCATTGATATTGGTTTAACCACGGTAAAAGTACGCAACTGGGATAATACCATCACCACCATTCCCACCTGGTCGCTGGTTTCCGACTCGTTCAAAAACTGGAGCGGCATGTCTGCGTCCGGCGGGCGCCGGATTAAACGCAGCATTAATATTGACGCGACCAGTATCCATTTTCTGGATGATGATGAAAAACAGCGGCTGTTAACCGCGCACCTGTTAAAGCCGTACCTTACCAGCCGTCATCAGGAAATCGATGAATGGAATAAACAACTGGATGCGCCGGAATCAGCCTTAAATCACCGCCGAATGACCAATATCGGGACATTTCGCGCCTATCTGAACGAATATTTACGCCACCATCCGCGCATCCGTAAAGACATGACGCTGATGGTACGCCAACTGGCGCCTGACGATCATGGTTTGCCGATAGAGATCTACGCCTTTACCAATACCGTCGTGTGGCTGGAATATGAGAGCATTCAGGCCGATATTTTCGACCATATATTTGCGGTGGTGGAAGAGTTCGGCTTGCGTATTCATCAGACGCCGACCGGCAGCGATATTCGCGCGCTGTCAGGGACATTGCGGCATTAATGGATTGCCCGATCGCATGAGCATGGGATCGGGCAAAAAAGTTAATGAGCCTTACGGCGCAAAACTGTAAACGCGATAAACAGGAATACAATCCATACCGGCAGCAAAATCGCCGACAATCGCATATCGTCCATCGTACACATTAACACCAGAATCAGCGCCAGAAACGCAATGCACAAATAGTTTCCGGCGGGATAGAACAGCGCCTTAAATTGCGTCTCGCGCCCTTTACGACGCATCGCCGCGCGAAAACGTAAATGCGCGAGACAGATCATTATCCAGTTTAGCAATAGCGTCGCGACAACCAGCGCCATCAACAGGCTAAACGCTTTTTGCGGCAACAGATAGTTGATCAGCACCACCAGCGAGGTAATCGCTCCGGAAAGTATCAGCGAGTTCACCGGTACGCCGCGATGGCTGACGCGGGTTAAAAATTTCGGCGCGTTGCCTTGTACGGACAGGCCGAACAGCATTCGGCTATTCGAATAAACGCCGCTGTTATACACCGAAAGCGACGCGACCAGAATAACGAAATTCAACGCCGAAGCCACCACATTACTGTCCAGGTTATGGAAGATCATCACAAAAGGGCTGCTATTGGATTTCACCTCTACCCACGGATAGAGCGCCAGCAACACCACCAGCGAACCGATGTAGAACAGCAAAATACGGTATACCACCTGATTCACCGCTTTCGGAATGCTTTTTTGCGGATCGCGCGCTTCCGCCGCAGTAATGCCGATCAGCTCCAGTCCGCCAAAAGAAAACATAATCACCGCCAGCGACAGAAGCAAACCATGCCAACCGGTAGCGAAGAAACCGTTATAACGCCAGAGGTTATCAATGCTGGCATGTTCGCCGCCGTGGCCGGAGAACAGCAGCCACAGACCAAAACCTATCATGCCGATAATCGCCAGCACTTTAATGAGCGCGAACCAGAATTCCGTTTCGCCATACAGACGAACGTTCACCAGATTTACGGCATTAATGATAATAAAAAACGCCGCCGCCCATATCCATGTTGGTACGTCAGGCAGCCAGTACTGCATATAGATGCCCGCCGCGGTCAGCTCCGCCATCCCGACCAGCACAAACATGACCCAATAGTTCCAGCCCGACAAAAAGCCCGCAAACGGCCCCCAATATTTCCAGGCGAAGTGGGCAAACGATCCGGAAACCGGCTCTTCCACGACCATTTCACCCAACTGGCGCATAATGAGAAAAGCGATAATCCCGGCAACGCCATAGCCCAACAAAACAGCCGGCCCCGCCATTTGAATCGCCGGGCCGATGCCCAAAAACAGTCCGGTGCCAATGGCGCCGCCCAGCGCGATTAGCTGAATATGGCGGTTTTGCAACCCCCGTTGAAGCGTCGGTTCATTATTCGACGCGGCATCCGACACGCTGGCGCCGGATGCAGTTGACGCGTTTTTCACGTCCTACCCCTGTATCGTTTTTATTGAGGGGCACCTTTTAACATTTCGCTCTCGCTGCCGCAAGGCGCAATCGTTTGTCAAGGCTCAACTCCGGACGTTAACGTTATCTTGTAAAAAAAGATGTCGCGGGGAGTAAAAAGAAAAGAGTGCGCGCCGATATAGAACGTTACAGGTGACAGACGCTGGGTATAAAATATGTGAATAACTCTGGACGAAAAGTACGACACCCTACAGAATACATTTAGTATTTTTTCAGTATTTTCAAAAAGGTGAATCAGACCTGGTATCTGTTATCCGTTTTTGAGCCACGCCAGGCATCAACGTCATGAATAAGATCATCAAACGTTTAGAGATCATCAAAAGCGCCATTGAACTTGAGGACGAAGAGATTATCCGTCAGCAGCTCATCTACCTGAAAAATGAGCCGCAGGATGCCGTAATCAGCGCGATTGCCCAGGCGATTGAAGCTCGTCGATTCAGTGACGCCATGCAAGAGATCGCCGCCTGGCTACAGGCTCAACGGGCGCTCTCGACGTGGCAAGATCCCTCTATTGCCGCCAGTAAACTGGAGCTGAAAGCGCTTGAAGCCCAGCTTCGCGATCTGATTGACAAACGAAATGCGCGGGTACAAATCCTCGACGATTTCAACGATCTCTATCATCTGCGCCTCGGGCCGTTGATGAGCCGTATTCTGGAGTTGCGTAAACAGCTCGCGGTGAGTATGCAGCGTAAGCAAGAAGCCGAAATAAAACGCCGGGAAAAGGATTATCAATCCTGCCTGCAATTTATTTCCCAGGCCGTGGATCAACTGGCAACGCTAAAACAGCAGTGGACAGGATTGAATGCCGCCTCGCGCGAGGCGGTGGGCATCCGTCAGCGAATCCAGCAGCAGACGGAGTTAATCACCGCGTTGCTGGCGGAAATTCGCGAGCTGGAAGCGGATTTTTCCCATCAGGACGACAGCGCATTCCGCCAGGCGCAGGAAAATGCGGAACAGGACTATCACCAGTATCGGGAGCAGCAGCAGGAAGCGCAATTCCGCTACGCCCGCGATCAACGTTTGTCGGCTGACGAACGCAGTGAATTGAAACGTTTGTGGCGTCAGGCCAGCCGCCTGTGTCACCCGGATGTGGTCGCCGATGAATTGAAAGAAAAAGCGCACCAGATGATGGTACAGCTTAATCAGGCGCGGCAGAATGCCGATCTGGCGGCAATTCGCGCGTTATTGACGCAGCTGCAAAGCGGCCTGGAACCGATGATGGCAAGCGACAGGCTAAATAATCTGGAACATCTGCGCCATAAAATACGCCAGCTCCGCACGCAAATCGACGCGCTGTTGAAAGAGATAACGCAACTGGAAACGGAAAACGCCTGGCGGCTCGCCTCTTCCGTTGCGGATAAGGAAGCCTATTTCTCCGAGCAGGAACGGGCGCTAACCGAAATTCGCAATACGCTGGAGGCGCAGGTTCAACAGGTGGAACAGGAACTTCTGTCAGGGTAGTCCATCATTCATCAATAAATTGTCGGATGGCGCAAGCGCCACCCGACGAATCGCGGCATAAAGAGGGTAAGAGGGGCGCTACTGTCGCTGTAAAAGTAACGAACGGGCGGAGTCCGCCATGATCATCACCGCACCTGCCAGCATTAACGTATCTTTTAATACCAGCCGCCCGGCGCCCGATAAATACGGAAAACCATAATGCGCATCGCCCAGCGGCATAACCCAGGCCTCCGGCGTGGTGATTAAAAACGACAGCGTGACAAATGGCGTCAGGAATGCCAGCACGCCGCCCGCCAGCCCTAACCAGCGGCTGACAGGGTTAGCCAGTACCAGCGCCGCGATAATCAATTCCACCACGCCCAGACCATCCGAAAACGCATACGTATTATTGGCCGTTTGCCAGGCGCGTTCCTCCGGTTTTAGTTCGCCCTCATGAGTCAGATGCTGACGATATTCTTCAGGATGTTCATAGAAAAAAGACATAAACGGACTGTTCGCTACAAACGGGGTAATACTGTCTGCCTCATAGGGCACAAATTTTAGTAGTCCAATCCAGATAAAAACGATGGCGATACTCAG
Source organism: Salmonella sp. 5800 (assembly GCF_046558195.1). Classification (NCBI taxonomy): domain Bacteria; kingdom Pseudomonadati; phylum Pseudomonadota; class Gammaproteobacteria; order Enterobacterales; family Enterobacteriaceae; genus Salmonella; species Salmonella sp. 5800. The sequence continues at coordinate 180,094 of NZ_JBGDOX010000002.1, forward strand.
GCGAATTAATGTTAATCCCAGCCGATCCCCCTGACTTAACAGACGAAGATATTTATCCATCTCAGGCTCTCCTTATTTATATAATATCGCAGTGGCGTAACCCGTATTATCAATACGCATGGACGTAATTTTCCATGACGACGCCTGTTTACTTTGCGCCAGTCTGGCAATAGCGTCTTCAAGCATTGACGGCGTTGCTGCCACCGCAGAAACGCTGATATATTCAACGTCAGTTAGCGGCTGGGCGGAGGCGGAAAACGCCAGCGGCGCAGCCAATAATGAAGCAATAAGCGTGGTAATTTTTAACATCGAGATTTCCAGTCGTGGGTTATTTCAATGGTGTTATAATACGTTACGCCTGACTAAAGCCTTTTCTTTCAGACGCCAGCATATTTGTCCTGGCGTATTTTTATAGCCTGACAGGCAAAAAAAAGCCCTGATTAACAGGGCTACGTTATTTATGTTTTACTTAATGAGAGAGAAGAGATCGTTTAAAGACTCACTCATTGTAGGATGGGTAAATATCTGGTCGCGTAACACCGTATAAGGTAAATCTGCATCCATAACGGTTTTAACGATATTAATCATTTCATGAGAATCGACGCATAACAATGACACCCCTACAATACGCTGCGTATTCACGTCCACTACCGCTTTTAGTACGCCACGGGTATCGTTCATAACACGGGCGCGAGGGATCGCCGCCACCGGTAATGTCACCACCTGCACCGTTGCGCCGCTTGCCCGCGCTTGCTCTTCCGTCAGCCCGACACGAGAGAGCGGCGGCGTCATAAAGACGGAATACGGAACGTTCTGGCGATCGCGGGTACTGCGTTTGCCATCTCCCAATAACCCGTCGCGTACAATACGAAAATCATCCAGTGAAATATAGGTAAACTGCAACCCACCGGTAACGTCGCCCATCGCCCAGATATTGTCCGCCGTGGTACGCAGGTAATCATCCACGATGATCCCGCCGCGTTCGTTCACCGCCACGCCGGCGTTCTGCAACTGTAAGCCAGCCGTCGCCGGTTTTCGCCCCGACGCCACCAGCAGGGCATCCACAAGATGCGCGCCTTCCGGCGTTTCTACTTGTACCGCGCCCTCCTTTGAGGATACGGCCTGTACGTTGGCGTTTAAAATCAGCTCGACGCCCTTTTCCTGTAAAATACGGGTAATTGCCTGCGCGATATCCCGATCTTCACGAGGCAGGAATTGCGGCGCTGCTTCAAAGATAGTGACCTTCGTACCGAAGTTGGCGAACATTGAGGCAAATTCAAGGCCAATATAACCGCCGCCTAAAATCCCCAGGCGCGCCGGACGCTGGCTCAGGCTGAGTAGCCCGGTGCTATCGAACACCCCTGCCGTCGTTGTTAAGCCCGTAATAGCCGGGATCACCGACTCTGCGCCAGTATTAATGAAGATCTTTTCTCCCCGTAACACCCGCTCGCCGTCCGCCTGAAATACCCGTAAGGTATGGTTATCAATAAACTCCGCCCTTCCCTCAATCACATCGACATTGTCCAGGTCGGCAAGATTATGAAAATTTTTGTCGCGTAAAAAATTTACGACCGCCGCTTTACGTTGCATGGCGACAAAAAAATCGCCCTCACGTTCCGCATCATGCACCAGCGTTTTCGTTGGAATACAGCCAATGTTGATGCAGGTTCCGCCGAACATACTGGCGGACTGTTCGATAATCGCCACGCGCCATCCCGTCTTCGCCAGAGTTGCCGCCAACGTTTTTCCTGCCTTGCCAAAACCAATAATGAGCGCCTGATACTGTGTCATCTTCTTTCTCCGCCAAATCACCATCTGTTTGTCAGGACAAGTATAAATAACGTCAAAAAAGACAGGGTTATCCGTAACGCGCCAATTTTTGTCTTATCGTCTAAATTAGCGGTTAGCAAAAACAAGAGTAGAAATGACATTGAGTCCGAAATATAGTGAACAGAGACAAAAATGGTTATCCCTATTTTTGAAAAAGAATCTGTTCTGGAGTCTATATGGATGCGCTTAGTCGGCTATTGACGCTTAACGCCCCTCAGGGCTCAATCGACAAGAATTGCCCGTTAGGCGGCGACTGGCAGTTGCCGCACGCCGCTGGCGAGCTATCGGTGATTCGCTGGCATACCGTTACGCAGGGCGAAGCGCAACTGGAAATGCCTACCGGCGACGCCATGACGCTTACGCCGGGAAAGGTGGTGATTCTGCCGCAAAACTCCGCCCACCGTTTGCGCCAGTCTGGCGAAGCACCGACACATATCGTGTGCGGTAGTCTACGTCTGCACACAACGTCACGTTATTTCCTTACCGCGTTGCCGGAAGTGTTATGTCTTGCCCCGCCGCCGCATAGCCCCGCCAGTATCTGGATTAACGCCGCCATTTTGCTGTTACAGCAGGAGTCAGAACGCCATTTACCTGGCGCTGAGGTCTTATACAGTCAGCAGTGCGCCACGCTGTTTACCCTCGCCGTTCGCGACTGGCTATCGCAGGCTGGCACGGCGAAAAGCGTGCTCAATTTATTACTGCATCCCCGGCTGGGCCGCGTGATCCTTCACATGCTGGAAACACCGGCGCATCCCTGGACGGTCGAAACGCTGGCGCAACGGGTACACATGTCGCGGGCGAGCTTCGCCCAGCTATTTCGCGACGTGTCCGCTACAACGCCCTTAGCCGTGTTAACAACGCTGCGCCTGCAAATCGCCGCCCAGACCCTGTCGCGTGAAGCGCTGCCGGTGATGGTGATTGCCGAGTCGGTAGGTTATGCGAGCGAATCTTCTTTTCACAAAGCGTTTGTCCGTGAATTCGGTTGTACACCAGGCGAGTACCGCAAACGGGTCAATGCGCTCGGACGATAAGCGTATACTGAACCCGCCTGCAGTTTGACTGCCGCAGGCGGGCGACACACGTTAGCCGCAAGGCGACGATGCCTGCGCAGCCACATCAGCTTGTAGGCTGCCGGAATGATGAACAGCGACAGCAACGGCGCGGTAATACGGCTCATCACCTCAGAACCCGCGCCGGTCCCCCATAAAACAGGTAGCAGACCGGCGATAATCACCGCTACCGTCATGGCTTTTGGCCGCCCCCGGAGCACCGCCCCGTGGTAAAGCGCCTCATCGAGTTTTTCTGCCGAAAAGGTGTTGGGAGCTTGCGCTTTGAAGGCCGCGCCTGCTGAATCACCGGCGATCCCATCATGCTGCGCAGAGCGATCAGTAATTTACTCTCTAATACAATGCGCTATACGCCGCCGGGTAAAACCATTACTCTTCGGATAAAAGAAGCGGACGACCAGATGCATATTATTGTTGAAAACCCCGGTACGCCAATCGCGCCGGAACATTGCCGCGCCTTTTCGATCGTTTTTATCGCGTTGATCCCTCCCGCCAGCGTAAAGGGGAGGGCCGCGGTATAGGCCTGGCAATTGTAAAATCCATCGTCACTGCGCACCGGGGAAAAGTTTCTGTCACCTCCGATACGCGCGCTACTCGTTTTATTTTGACATTACCCAAACACCTCCGTTGAACTGTAGCGATAGTGAAAGGCGCTATCACTAGCCAGCAAAATAATCTGATATAATCGTCATTATCCCGTCACGCGCCAGACCCAATGACTGTTTTATTATTTCTCTTCTTAACCCACACCGGAGAAATAAGATAAATAAGTTTACATCCCTTTTAGCTGTCGTTTTTTTATTTCAGCTGGCGTAAAAGCCGCAGAGAAAATGGAATCCCGCCAATTATCCGCCACGGCGCATGAGATGATGAATAACGGTGACGCCTTCGCGCATCAGCAAATAGCTCAGACACAGAAACCCAGCGCCCCGGCTACTGTGGAAAATGCGACCCCCTTTTCTGAAATGGACGACCATGAAAAAGCAATGGTCATCCATCAATCGATGAATAATGCCCATTCTTTCTCCCACGAGATCCAAGCTGAGGAGCACCATAAACAGATTAAACGCAATTAGTTATTTGCATATTAGCGTCACGTACTGCGGATGGCGCAACATCGCCGCCGCAGAAGCTTACGGATTAACGTAATTTTGAGAGGTTAAATGACGCGCCCTGCAGAATTCGAACCTGCGATCCACGGCTTAGATGTTCCTGGAACTAACTGAGTTAACAACAAGTTATCCCATTACTACGGCGCTCACTCGCCCCACCTTCGAAAAACATGCAAAGCCTTGCAAGCCGATGCAAAGCTTTGTGTGTCCCGTTTTTGTCCCAAACTACTTAGCAATCAGTAGCCCCAATTGATCGGTAACAACGATCAATTAATAAGATAACAATAACTTTAAACTATTAAATACCACATTATTGATCGTTTATATCGATCAAAACAATTTGTAGTGCTACACTCCAGACCTTTCCGAATCCGCTGATTTTCATAATGTTGAAGTTATTCGCTAAGTACACATCGATCGGTGTTCTTAACACGCTTATTCATTGGGGCGTATTTGCTTTTTGTGTGTATGGGATGCATACGCATCAGGCGTTGGCGAACTTTTCCGGTTTTGTTATCGCCGTATCGTTTAGCTTCTATGCCAATGCGCGCTTCACCTTTAACGCCAGCACCACCACGCTTCGCTACATGATGTACGTGGGATTTATGGGAACACTGAGCGCTGTTGTTGGCTGGATGGCTGACAAATGCTCCTTGCCACCACTCCTTACTCTTATCACCTTTTCAGCTATCAGCCTGATATGCGGATTCATTTATTCAAAGTTCATTGTCTTTAGGGATACGAAATGAAAATCTCTCTTGTCGTTCCAGTTTTTAATGAAGAAGACACGATACCGATTTTCTATAAAACGGTACGTGAGTTTAATGAACTAAAAGAATATGAAGTGGAGATCGTTTTTATTAATGACGGAAGCAAAGATGCAACTGAATCAATAATTAACAAAATAGCTGCATCTGATCCGCTCGTTATTCCGCTTTCGTTTACGCGAAACTTCGGTAAAGAACCTGCTCTTTTCGCGGGGCTCGACCACGCAACCGGGGATGCGGTCATTCCTATTGATGTCGATTTACAGGATCCGATAGAAGTAATCCCCCATCTCATTGAGAAGTGGCAGGCTGGCGCAGATATGGTGCTGGCTAAGCGCTCAGACCGCTCAACTGACGGGCGCATGAAGCGTAAGACAGCTGAGTGGTTTTATAAGCTGCACAACAAAATCAGCAATCCGAAAATCGAAGAGAACGTTGGCGACTTTCGGTTAATGAGTCGTGAAGTTGTCGAAAATATTAAATTAATGCCCGAACGCAACTTGTTCATGAAGGGTGTGCTGAGTTGGGTTGGGGGACACACTGATGTTGTGGAGTATGCGCGCGCGCAACGTGTGGCTGGCAACACTAAATTCAACGGATGGAAGCTATGGAATCTGGCGATAGAAGGTATAACTAGCTTCTCAACTTTTCCTCTGCGTATGTGGACCTATATCGGTCTGGTTGTCGCAGGAATGGCTTTTATTTACGGGGCGTGGATGATTTTGGATACGCTCGCCTTCGGAAACCCAGTAAGAGGATATCCTTCATTACTCGTCTCCATACTTTTCCTTGGAGGGGTGCAGTTGATAGGGATAGGCGTGCTGGGAGAATATATTGGCAGAATTTATATTGAAACCAAAAAACGTCCAAAATATTTACTTAAGGATATTAAAAAATGACCAAAAAGGGGCTTTCGGTAATATTAGTTTTTTTGATATTTTCATATATTTTTACCGCATTAAGCTATAAATTTATCCCAAGCTCTGACAGCATGAGTGGTATTTTAGAGGCTGCTGACATTGCAAACGGAAACATAACACTAAAAGGATGGTACTTATCTACAGTAACTTTCTATTTTACTGACTTAGTCTGGTTTGCTCTTGCTATAAAGCTTTTTGGTTATTCTGAATGGATAACATACGTTATACCTGGATTAATGGCTGGTAGCCTGTTCGCTTCATGCTATGCACTGGGAACAATTTCTGGCTACAAAAAAGCATGGGCTTTGCTACTGTTCCTTGCTTTCCCTGGTGCTGCTGTCAGTTACATGCTTTCTGTAGCGATAATCCATGTCCCTACATATACTTATATCGTTGTTTCATATATATTAATTGATTTTTATTGTCGCAGAAGAAATAGATTATATTTATTTCTATCATCAATAATCGCATCTTTAACGATATTTAGCGATGATATAACAATATATTTATTTTTTTTGCCAATTGCATTGAGCTGTTTTATAGCCAATGAAAATGCAAAAGATAAATTTGTAATATTTTCGTCTTTGGTTTTTTCGTATTTTTTATTCAAGTTAATCTTACATTTTACTAACTCGGCTGATTTTTTTTATTTGCCAGGGGTTGGTTCGCCTACATTTGTTAGTTATGACAAGTTAACTTTTAACATCTCGCTACTTTTTAAAGGGCTTTTGATATTATTCAACGCTGATTTTTTTAGTAAAATAATCAGTTCACCTGAAGGAATATTCTCTTCTTTAAAATTCACATCATTAGTTATATTTTTTATACTTTTAATTTCTTCGCTTATAAAAATAAGAAAGTTTAGTCTCGTTGACGCCGCGCTATTGATAGCATCTCTTATTATGATTCCTGCATATGCCTTAAGCGATAAACCAGTGGATGAGGGTACAACAAGATATTTAATTCCTGTCATTATTTTTGGTTCAATTTTCTTATGTCGAAATGCGAATGTACCAAAGATATCAAATATAGTTTTATGGTTTTTTTCAATTTCAATTTCTGCTTATTCATTAATATATGTAAATCAGCCTGATTTTTTATTTCGCAATGACAGAACCACATCAAAATATAGGCTTATATCTAATTTTTTGACTCAACACAACTTATCTAATGGATATGCAACATTCTGGAATGCGGCAGCGGTGAGTGTGGAAAAGAAATTCAATATAGCCCCTGTTAACATCGACATAGAAAATAAAAAAGTTTTGCCATCTTTTTGGTTAACAAAAATATCATATTTTAACAATGGAAATAACTTTTTCATTGTTGATAATGACCAACAAAAAAAAGTCATAGAAGAATTATATGGCAAACCAAAATTAACATATATGGTGTGGGATTCCCCCATCCTGGTTTACAGTCATTCTATTAATATTTATGATGGCGATATAGAAGGAAGTGCCAATGTAGTAAAAAGTGACTTCAAGGTTGGGGACAATAATCAAATATGCAATGCTGGCGTACAAGGCATGGTTGCATATGGGCCCTATAAGACTCTTGGTCGTGGGTGGTATTCTTTAAAAATTAATGCACATGGCGATCAGTATGAAGCATTAATTTTTTCTTATATAACAGGAAAAAAAATCAAGATGTCTGATAATAAATATAAAAATGGTTCTTATATTTTCGAAATAAACGAAGATATGCCATCTGCAGAAATACAGTTATTCGCTCAAAAAGATTCAAATGTATGTTTTGAGTCATACTCACTTCAGCATATAAAATAATAAAGTCATGGAAAAGCGTCAGTAATTAATACAGGCGCTTTTTGTCTATAGAAAACTCATGCTGTTAAGCGGGTTTTGGTTGAAATGTTCCGAAAATCGGAATAGTTATTCCACACCAGCGCTATGAATTAGATGGCGAAGAGCATGCCGTAACCCCCTACTATAGTAGCACCTTCAGATTGAACATACATGGTACCAATCTTATATAATTGCCTGGCGTCGAACGCCCCGATAAGTACCGTACCAGTAGTTGCCGTCGATTATGTCTGGCGAGCGCCGATAACTTTCATGCCGCCTACTGAACAAGATGTTACCACATTAAGAGAGGAGACCAGCGATTACGATATTGCATCTGTTTTCGACACGTAGTCGTTCTCAATAGAAGAGGCGAAAAAACACCAAGCCACTTGATGGCGTTTTTTATTAGAGGCAATAAATGTCGGCTTTGGCAATGAAGGTTTTGAAATGCTAATCGCAGGAAATGTCAGCATCACCAGTGCTACTCTTACTTCTATTGCGTGTGATCTGAAAAAGAATATTAATGGTGACGGCTTTGACACGCCATATGATCCAGCAGGCTTCCGCAGATGTGTCTGGCTTGTTCAGCAGTCTCCAGAATCAGGGATACATCCGAAAAACGTCAAAATGAGTTCCGGAATTCAAAGATACCCTCAGTAAATCGGACTCCCTCGTTGCGCTGTTAAAGTCTGAAATGGAGACACGCAGGAATGTAGCACCAACAACTCGCTAGAGAATCAAAAAGCTGAGCCAGATGCCCCCGGAATCACACAGCCTCACACTTGATGATGCCAGTGTATTTCTTCAAGTTACCAAACCCATCGCTACTAACTGGATTCACACAGGCTGTCTGTAAACATCATGTAAAGATTCCGCCAAGTCAGTCAATAGGTATGCATAAATTTAACCGAACACGCTAAGCAAATAGGCGTAATATTGAACGATTGTGTCCCAGCTTCCCCACAATGAAAGAGCAGAGAAAATAAAAGAAATGTAATTTGTTGATTTTTAGATGGCGCGCCCTGCAGGATTCGAACCTGCGACCCACGGCTTAGAAGGCCGTTGCTCTATCCAACTGAGCTAAGGGCGCCTTGTGAAGTGAAGACTTCGTGTAGACGAAACGCGAGAATTATACGGTCAGGCACTCCTGAGTCAATGGCTTTTGTTCTGGTTGCTGACTAAGTGTACGAATATCGTCTTTTCTGGCGCAATGCCAGGTTCCAGGAAATCGCCTGGACACATCTCAGCACGCATAAAGTGGGAATTAAGGCCGCCAGTATTTAGATAATCAATCAGTTTCTTTAATATTTCACCATGATTCACCTGCCGTGTAGGATATTTTTTATGCTGAGTATCGCTATTAAGGAACAAAACAGTCACTTTGAGCATGGGTTGAAAATCATCATGACGCGTCTGGCGAATCAATGGCAGCAGAAAATTGACTTTCTGCCGCCAGAAGAGATAGATAATGCCGATATCGCTTTTCTGGCCCTGGATGATGATTGGTTCAGCGCAGGTTGTTACCAGATACCTATGCATACCCAACATCAGCTACGGGTGATTATTTGTAATAAATGCGATAAAGAAAAGCTCATGTTCAGACCATGTCTGTATATGCTGCCGCATATTTATCGGGAAGATGATGTTGAAGAAATTACCCGGAAAATGATATTGATCTTACATAAGCGAGCGCTTCGACATAGCGTCCCTTCTGGCATTTGCCACTACTGCACGACTCGTCATTTTTCAGTAACAGAACGTCACCTGTTAAAACTGATCGCCAGCGGTTATCATTTAAGCGAAACGGCTGCTTTACTTTCACTTTCTGAAGAGCAGACAAAGTCACTCCGCCGGAGCATTATGCGAAAATTACATATTAAAACGGAGCAGCAGTTTTTAAAGTATATTAGAGTCAACCTTCATTTCTTACTCAGTAAGTAAACTCACTTAACTTTTTACAAGGCTTACGAAATATCTCACCAATAATTAAGTAACGATACCTACAGGCATTTTTTTAACGCTGCCACAATGATGCCCATAATATCCTGATAGATTCAGGGGTCAAAAATATATGGCTGCATCATAAATGCCTGGAGGAGTGTTTGGTGGCACAGGGTACTTTATTAAAGGAAAGGATAAATCCCCCACACCTGGCGTCTTCGCCAACACGTCATTTATATCTCAACAGCGGATTGTTAAAATCTGAGCCAATCGTTCATCTCTCAACTGCGCAATTAATCGGCTATGAGGTTCTGACGCAACTTCCGTCAGAACATGATAGCGAAGTTTTTTTTCAGCAGTTAATGCTGATGGAAGGCATTGAAACATCAGAGCAACGAAGCATTGCTTTTTACGCTGGTGCAACGATGGGACAAGGTTATTTATGGCCAGCCATATTACCAGATATATATTAGAGCAATGGAAAAAGCAGGATGCGCAGCGTACCACGCAGGGAAAGACACCGCCGTTTAAGAAATGCCAAAGACTGCGCCTGCCGTTATCACTCTCCAACGCCGCAGATATTTGATCGCCTTGAGTTACTGAACCAACAGCTTAATTATGCCTTGCCGGTTGGTATCATTTCTCAGGCAATAATTACAACTGACAACTACCTCGGCTATTCGCTGAGTCATTACTTATTTTCCGGAAAACGTACCGCTGCATTCCGCTCATTAGATGACATTTCTTTGTGGATTGAAAAGGGGTCGCTCAGACAACTGATTGTAGATATGGAGACGCTACCTGTCTCCTGTATTGAGGCGCTTAACCAGCTACGCGCGCTCAGTTGGCAACAAAGCGATATCCAGATTTACCTGCTGGTATCAGATAAAACCCCCGCTATAGCTCAGTTTATCCGTATGGCTGGGCGTTTTTTTGTCCTGTCGCGACGACAAAATCTGGCCTCTGTACGCGAAGCCTTGTTATCAGCCGCCGAACCTCGCTTATCGGAAAGCTTTAGCCGTACTGACTGGTTGATGATTGAAACTTTAGCGCAAGGCGCCTCTTTAAAAGAAATAGCACGGCAGCAAAGCGTACCTTATCATCGTGTGGTTTACCGGATTAAACAACTTATCACCCTCCTTAACCTTCCCCACAGGCAAAGCTTTCTTCGGCTGATCCAGCAGCTAAACGTTACTTTCCACGATATTTTTTAACGAAGTAACGTTTTGGTGAATAAGATTTTTTAAGAAATTACTTATTTTCACTTCCATTAAATGTAAATATTTCACATAAAATTAATATTTACAACTCGTCCTGGTAAGCGATAAAAATTTTTTTCTTACACCGTCCCCTGTTCCTCCTCGTTTTTTGAGGTCTCCAGCGTAAACATGTTTCTGTTATTACATAACAAATACTAAACAATTAGTCTTTCATATTATTTTTATACTTAAAAACAACAGTTTAAACTACTCAATGTCAACTCTAAAGAAAATAGCTCTACCACGAACAAATTTTCTATAACGCCACAGAACATCCTACCCGCTATCCATAATTCGCATTTCGCAAGACTTTTCCGAGAAATCAGACCAGGTATAATCCATATTGTTTTTACTTAATCAGAAATTTCTTTTTTGTTGGTGCGAAATGGATATTCCACATATTTATTACTCTTACGCAAAATAGCCAGTCAACAGGGAGGTCTCATTCTTTATTATTGCTCCACTGTGTGGTGTGTAGATCTGGCTATTTCACAATCTTTAAGGTGTCTGACGCTTATTCTAAAACGAAGGACGCATAACAGTCTGAGGCATACAACAATGAAACCTGCATCTGTTATCATTATGGACGAACACCCTATTGTAAGAATGTCGATCGAAGTTTTACTCGGTAAAAATAGCAATATCCAGGTTGTCCTGAAAACGGATGATAGCCGAACAGCGATAGAGTATCTGCGCACTTATCCTGTTGACCTTGTCATTCTGGATATTGAATTACCGGGCACCGACGGCTTTACCTTACTTAAACGAATCAAATCTATCCAGGAACATACCCGGATACTTTTTTTATCGTCAAAATCAGAGGCTTTTTATGCCGGAAGAGCAATAAGAGCGGGCGCAAACGGATTTGTAAGTAAACGCAAAGACCTCAATGATATTTATAATGCGGTAAAAATGATTTTATCCGGCTATTCTTTTTTCCCATCTGAGACGCTTAATTTCATCAGTAATACCCGTCCCCCCAAAGGCGGGCACCATGATATGCCACTATCTAACCGCGAAGTTACCGTGCTGCGCTATCTGGCCAATGGAATGTCTAACAAAGAAATTGCCGAGCAACTTTTATTGAGTAACAAGACTATCAGCGCGCATAAGGCCAATATATTTTCTAAACTTGGCCTTCACTCTATCGTTGAGCTTATCGATTACGCCAAATCACACGAATTATTGTAAAGGTACTCCCGGCGAATTATCGTTCGGGAGCCACAATAACGGGCATTAATTGTAATTGATCAGGAAAGTCGCATCCGCGTTAGCAAGTCCGGGCTGCACGCCATCTGCTAAGGCGATATAGTTCGCATAGAATTTCAGGGTAGCATTGCCGTTGTTGTCAATATCGACGGCCTTGCTGGCCTGTTCAAGTGGCAATCGACGTTGATCGCCATCGCGAATTTCAATCGCCAGTTTTTGCGCCATTGCCGTATCAGCAAGCGCCAGTAATGCCGTGCCAGGCGCTGGCGTCCCGGAAAACGTTATAGACGCCGACCCCGGCGGGCAACCTTCAAGTTTTAGGCTAAAGGCTACCGGTTGCGTGGCGTCACCGACGGCGTGAAGCTGTTTTGTCGGCCAGGTGCCGAGATTAACCGACTTGTTACTGTCGCCCGCCACCACGGCGCAGGTAAAATCCACCACGTTACCGCGCAGTTCAATATTCACTTCGCCCAGAGATGAGGTGGCCTGACTCAGCGGGCTTAACAAAACACAACCGATAGCGATGAAAACGCGCCGAAGGATCATTATGCCTCCTTAATCATAATCGACTCGTAGATAGCCGCGCGCAGTAAACGGCCCTTCCACCGGTTTATTCCCCGTCACGCTGATCGGCCAGGCGCGAATACCTACGCGAGCGGCGGCGTTATCATCAAGATGAAACGGAATTTTGCTCGACAAATTATTGGGTGTGAGCGGCGTACCGTTGCTATTAGCAACCACAAAGCCTAAATCCGGATTATCGGACACCATCGCCTGTCCTGAGGCCTTTTCGGCTTCAAGCCGCATCGATAAATAGGCCTGCGCCGCGACGTTGGTACATTTGATAGCAATGGTTTTCGTTTGCGGCGTGACGCCTTGCGGACGATTACCCGCCCCCGCCTGACTAAATAACGACGCGCCGATATCGCCGAAATCAAACTCCACGACCTGTCCGGCATTCACTTCACAGTTTTGCGGTACTTCCACTTTGCCGCTGTAGCTAATGGTATACACCGGCGTGCTCAACGCGTCGCCGGTAGAGGTCGTCACATAGACGGTAAACATTGTCTGGCGAGGGATCGTCACCATATTAATAAAAGGCCGTATCACTTTTAATTTAAAAACCAGCTTTGAGTCCTGCACGCCAAACGGCATTTGCTGCGACACGTTAGAATCGACGCCCATGCGAATATAGTTACGGGGCGGATAAAATACGCCAGCGACACTATCGGTGATGCTCATCGCGCCCAGAAGGTAGTCATTCAGTTTGAGGTATTTAAAATTTCCTTCGGTGCTTCGTACCGGTAATTCTGATACATAGCTTCGGTAGGTATAATTTACCATTGTCCCCTCCGGGCACGTCGCGTTTACGCCGACCCAACCTGATTTTTCCGGCAACGTCACCACCTGTCCCGGCTGATTATTGCCGCTGGTGAAAACATCTGACAGGTCGTAAAAGATATCGGTCGCCGTCCCGTTTGAATTGCGGCAAACCGTCGCCAGCGCGGGATGGGTGAAAAAGAGCGCGGTCCCCGCCAGCAATAGCGCTGAGTATATTTTCATCTCTATTTTTCCTTTTATGACGCCGGACGGATACAGGTCGCGCTGGCTATCGTAATCGCCTGCTTCAGACTATCCTCCGCCAGGGCGTAAGGGGCGATACAACGTGCGTTTTTCCCCTCTCCCCACTGGATGAACAATTCACCTTTTAGCGGCAAGCCGCTCAGATAAATTTGCCCGTCATCGCCGACCATACTGGTAATGCCGCTGGCGGTTTCTCGTACTATCGCGCCAAACGGTAACGGACGTCCGCCAAGCCTCGCGGTAATGATTGCCCTTACGCCTATCCGCGTATCAAAAGCAGCCCGCACCAGCGCGCCCTCTGTCGGCACTACGCTGCTGACGTTATTTTCGACATCGGTATGGTTGTCCATCGTGTTGGTATCTAACGCGACGCGGTTATAGCGATATACCGTGGCGTAGGGCATTACCGCATAGCCCCGCCAGTCCGTTTTCACGCCGGTCTGGTTTTCGATGCGCACGCCTTTCGCTCCCGGCGCTTTAATCAAGACATTGGTATCGCCCAACGGTTGGCTAAACGTAATACCATCCGCATGACCGACCACGCCGCCGGAAAGTTGCCAGTTATAGTCATGCTGATCGCGATCGTAGTTATATCCCACGCCCAGCGTGCCATACGTCGCCTGCCAGCTAGCGCTGGCGCTGCCGCTATAACCATTGGTACTGCTACGCCCCTGCGTCACGCTGTAGCTCAGATTACGTCCTTCCAGAAGCGTGCCGCCCACGCCGGTCTGCCAGCTATTGTCGCCGTCGCGGTTGCGGTTGGCGTTAAACGTGGCATAAGTACGATCAAGAATAGTGTCGCGCGCATAGCGCCGTCCGGTCAGAACGCTAAACGGAACGGACATATTGAATGCCAGAATGCGGTCGGCGCCTGAGATCCCCACCGACTCGCTCCACGACCATGACAGCGAATAACTTATGCCTTGCCATCCACTGGCGTATCCCAGTTGATACCAGGTATTGGTATCCGCCGTATTCCAGTAATTTTGTTGACTGCCGGAAAGATACAGTGACCCGTAATCCCCCAGGTTTTGCGAAATATTGACCTGAAAGCGGCCTTTTTTGCTGTAACGGAGATTGTGGTAGCTCTGCGCCACCGGCACTTTATGGCGGCGTCCGTCGCTATCGTATTCGTAGTCGTACCCTTCCATACTGCGATATACCACATCATCCAGGGTGTAAAATCCGCGCGTGGAATAGCGGTAACCCAGCAATTGAAAATTCGTCCCGTAATTATTCAGCGATTTGGCGTACAGAAAACGCAACGATTGCCCCTGATGGGTGCTGTCATCTGCCAGTTGGCTACGCGCATGTGTGACATCGACCGACACGGCTCCCCAGTCGCCCAAATTTCGCCCCGCCCCGACCACCACGGCACGGTAACGATCGGCAAGTTGCGTACCGCCGTAAGCCGTCAGCCCCGCAGGCAGGCCGGCAATCACCGTTCCCTGGAAAAAGAATGGCGAAGACTGCTGACTATTGCCGCTGCGAAAATCCCCGGCCACCAGGTCATACTTCACCCTGCCCTCACGCTGCAATAGCGGAACGGTAGAGTAAGGCACCGTGTAACGTTGTTGGCTACCGTCTTTTTCATCTACCGTCACCTCAAGGTCGCCGCTGGAAGAGGTAGGATTAAGATCGGTAATCGCAAACGCGCCCGGCGACACATAGCTTTGGTAGATAACATACCCGTTCTGTCGTATCGTCAGCTTTGCCGCCGTCCGGGCGATCCCTCTGACCGTGGGGGCGTAGCCCTGCAGGCTATCGGGATACATATTGTCAGAAGAGTACAGCCGCGCTCCGCGAAAGCCGACGCTGTCGAAAACATCGTTCCCGGTATTGCTGTCCCCCATGACCAGTTCGCTTTTTAGCGGAATGATGGCGCGCTGTACCCAGGTGCCAATGTTGTTCCAGCGTTGCGAATGATAGCCGTCCCCTTTCGAATAGTTCCAGGCTCCGTTATTACGCAGCCGCCAGGGGCCATAGTTCAACCCGCTCAGCAGACTCAAAAAATAGCTATCGCTGTCTGTTCCGCGGCTACCGGTAAAACTGTAATTGATGAGTGCGGCAGGTATCCCTTCATCCCACTCTTCCGGCGGGATATAGCCACGCGCGCTGTTGAGCAATGACGCCTGCGGCAAGCTAATATTTAAGCGCATCAACGCAAAATCAAACGCGACCTCCGCGCCCGGGATTTTCTCAGGAAGGTGAATACACGTGGTATCGACGCCTTTATCTGAGACAGGGAACGCCGCGGTATTCACGCCCAGCCGTTTAATCCACTCCGGTGTAAAACAAGGCATCAGGCCGCCGGATTTATCGCCGGCGCCCACGGCGCCCGCCTCAAAACGAATATCCTGCGTCGCTACGAATTCGTCGTTACGCCAGATATCCACCCGGTAAATACCGGGCGGCTGATGATTACCTTTTTCAAAGCGAGATAAATCCGCCACGGACGCGGTATCCGCCGACAAAAACGCAGGGTTGAAATAACTTTCGCCGCGGCTCGTCAGCGGACACAGCGCCGCCAGCACCGACAGCGCCACGCCGTTTAACGGTGATACATAGCCGGGAAATCGCCCTGCAAACCAGGTTGTCTTCTTCATCGTGTTCTCGTGTGGCTTCACGCTCTCTGCTTAACCGAGACTGGCCGTTGTCGCCGACGTCAATGCGCCGTAATCATTGACGGTCTGAAATGTCACGCTGCCCTGCGCGCCAGTCGGTAAGGGAATTTGCATGTCGCTTTTTGGCGCGATCATCACGTTATCAATCTTTTTCGCGCCCACGCTGATATTGACCAGCGTGAGGTAATAAGCAGATGGGTTGGTTATCTTGAGATGGTTGCCGACACGGGAAAATTTCAGCAAGGTCGGCGCGTCTTCCGGCGTCTGCGGCAAATTCGCCGGACGCACGAACAGTTTGATGCGCGACAGAATCGCCAGTTGCAGAACGTTTTTTCCTTCAATATGACTTTTATCGACCGACGGGATGGCTTTCACGTTCATCCAGAATAACGACTCCCGATCCCCGGGTAGCGGTTGCCCGGCGTAGATAATACGCAGCGTGTTTTCGCTTTTGGGTTCGCTGACGAATAAAGGCGGCGTAACGATAAACGTTTTTTCTTTCTGCCCGGCGCTATTTTCGATCCATGAATTGACGAGGTAACGTTCTTGAGTATCGCTATTACTGATTGCCAGAGAAGTCTGTTTCGCCTCCGAGGGATAAATAACGCGCGTGGCGCCTAATGCAATCCCCCCCGCTGCCTGTACGTTCAGCGAAGTAAATAACGTGAGAAGAACAATAAAGCCTAATTTTATACTATTCAGCATGGTAAAAAATACCTTTTGCATTGAGTCACGTCGGCAAGAAAATTCATGGGTAAACCAGCGTAAACCACACTTCTGTATGAATTCGTCCCGGCGTCATATTTTCTGAAATTGCCCGATAGCGGGCAGTAAAATGCAAAGTCATTTCTGACGTTAAAATGGGCGTGTAATGAAGCGGTAACGTGTTAGGTATGATTTGCCGCTGCTGGTCATCAAATAATGCCAGGCCGATTCCGGCATTACCGATACCCTCGCCGCTGGCCAGAAAAACATGGGGATCTTCCGCAGGCGTAACGCCGGCAAACGCAATGCCGACATGACGCCAGACCTCCGCGCTACAGGAGATTAACCGTAACGAAAATGGAACGCTGACGGGAGCGAAGCTGCCAGGACCGGTAAACGCATTCGTGCGGTACTGTCCCATCAGTACGCGCAAATCCTGGCTTTCAGTGGCGACAGCGCAGCCGCCATTGACCAGTTGTCCGCGCAGGTGAACACGCCCGCTCTCCACCATTACCGGCTGCGCAATGACGGGCGACATCAAAACAAGCCCCGCTAGCGCCGCACCTTTCCTTATCATCTGCTATGTTCTCTATTTATCCCCGATAGCCTCTTCCGTTGAGGCGCCTCCCTTCCCTGGCGTTCCCTGACGGGATTATTCGTATTTCATGATAAAGGTGGCGTCGGCATTAGCCTGGCCTGGCGTCGTGGCGGTGGCGGTTGCCTTATAGCGTGCGGTAAAACGCAGCGTATTGGTGCCTTCAACCAGCGCCTGCTTCGCCGAGAAGGTTGCGCCGTCCGGTTTCAACGGTGAGGAGGTGTTATCAAGAATCTCAATCCCGACGCCGGTTGCGGTAGTGCTATTGTCCGCAGAGGAGACAGCCAGCAAATTAGGGTTGGTGTTATCTGCCTGACCAGAGAAAGCCACGGCAGCGGTAGCCGCCACTTTCGGATCGCAGTCATTCAGGACGATGGAGAAAGGCACCTGCGCGGTCGTATCATCAATCGCCGTAAAGCTGGCGGTACGGTATTGACCCAGCGTCACCGTTTGATCGGCGGATTTAGTGCTAACGGCACAGGCTGCATTAACCAGTTTACCTTCGAAATGAATAGTACCGCCACTCACGCTCACCGGAGTAGGATCAGCCGCAACCGCTGCGCCAGCGACAAACATCAGACTCGCAATAGTAGAGGTCATTAATTTATGTTTCATGGATTTCCCTTGAATTACACACACCCGGTTTCGGCATCCTGTCGGCTCCGTTTGAATTATTATCGACATAGCATGTCAGAAAAGTTATCTCTGCATCCTGTAAAGATAGATATCGCGGATTAATTAGTTTTCTGTTTCTCCCCTGAGTATCAGACGCAGTAATTAATCTTTGCAAATATGACATTTCGTCACGGTAATAAATTAAACATTTCGCTAAATAAAAAATAGCCGCAAACTCTTTTAATGACCTAAGCTAATTCTTATTGGGATATAAGAAGGGTCTAATCTTATTTTGTATAAAATGTCGCATTATGCCGCCCGATGCTATTAACGGCGAGGGATTACGGTAACCATAACCAGGGTGATGAATTGTTTCTTTTTGGTTAATCATGGCTCGCTTACTGGTCACGTCTCAGTATCGTCAACAGACGGGGGAGACGTCGCGTTTGCATCGGAAACACAAACGTTAACTGACAGCGAGGCCCGCTTCTGACAAAATAGCGTCATCCCCTTTGACTTGAAGTAACAGATGGAATCTTCTCTCTGATGGCAGCAAAGATTATTGACGGTAAAACGATTGCGCAGCAGGTGCGATCTGAGGTTGCTCAAAAAGTTCAGGCACGCGTCGCAGCAGGTCTTCGCGCTCCCGGCCTGGCTGTGGTGCTGGTCGGCAGCAATCCGGCCTCACAGATTTATGTCGCAAGCAAACGTAAAGCGTGCGACGAAGTGGGATTCGTCTCCCGCTCCTATGACCTGCCAGAAACCACCAGCGAAGCCGAACTGCTGGCGCTTATCGATACTCTGAATGCAGATAACACAATCG
The DNA here is from genome assembly GCF_046558195.1 of Salmonella sp. 5800. NCBI lineage: Bacteria > Pseudomonadati > Pseudomonadota > Gammaproteobacteria > Enterobacterales > Enterobacteriaceae > Salmonella > Salmonella sp. 5800. The sequence continues at coordinate 198,950 of NZ_JBGDOX010000002.1, forward strand.
ACGGTATTCTGGTGCAGTTGCCTTTACCGGCAGGTATCGACAACGTTAAAGTGCTGGAGCGTATCGCGCCAGATAAAGACGTAGACGGTTTTCATCCTTATAACGTCGGTCGTCTGTGCCAGCGTGCGCCGCGCCTGCGTCCCTGTACGCCCCGCGGTATTGTGACCCTGCTTGAGCGTTACAATATTGATACCTACGGCCTGAATGCGGTGGTCATTGGCGCGTCCAATATCGTTGGACGCCCGATGAGCATGGAGCTGCTGCTGGCTGGCTGTACGACTACCGTTACGCACCGCTTTACCAAAGATCTGCGTCACCATGTCGAGCATGCTGATTTGCTCATTGTCGCCGTAGGTAAACCGGGCTTTATTCCCGGCGAATGGATTAAAGAAGGCGCAATTGTGATTGATGTCGGTATTAACCGTCTGGAAAATGGCAAGGTCGTTGGCGACGTCGTGTTTGACGAAGCCGCGGCGCGCGCGTCATACATCACGCCAGTTCCGGGCGGCGTCGGCCCGATGACGGTCGCTACGCTTATCGAAAACACGCTGCAGGCGTGCATTGAATATCACGATCCACAAGGAAAATAACATGGCGACATTCTCTTTAGGCAAGCACCCGCACGTCGAGCTGTGCGATCTGCTCAAGCTGGAAGGCTGGAGCGAAAGCGGCGCACAGGCGAAAATCGCCATTGCCGACGGGTTGGTGAAGGTTGATGGCGCGGTTGAAACGCGTAAACGCTGCAAAATTGTCGCCGGGCAAACCGTTAGCTTTGAAGGCCAAAGTGTGAACGTCGTGGCCTGATACAGAGTGCCGGATAGCGACGCAAAGCGTCTTATCCGGCCTGATTACGCTGTCTTTTCAGATAATCATCCACTTAATCCTCTGCGTTCCAACTGCTAGCATGGCTATTTCCCTGTGAACCATCGCTATGCCTACCGTTATCACCCACGCCGCCGTTCCCCTGTGTTTTGGCGCAGGCTTAGGCCTGAAAGTTATCCCTCCTCGCCTGCTGTTTGCCGGTGTTGTGCTGGCGATGCTCCCCGATGCCGACGTGCTGGCCTTTAAATTTGGCGTCGCCTACGGCAACGTTTTCGGCCATCGCGGATTTACCCACTCTTTACTTTTCGCATTCGTCCTCCCCCTGTTGTGCGTACTCGCGGGACGACGATGGTTTCGAGCTGGGCAGGTGCGCTGCTGGCTGTTTTTAACCGTTTCATTGTTGTCGCACAGCCTGCTGGATTCGATAACCACGGGGGGTAAAGGCGTCGGCTGGCTGTGGCCGTGGTCAGATGAACGTTTTTTTGCGCCCTGGCAGGTGATTAAAGTCGCGCCGTTCGCGCTTTCAAGCTACATCACGCCGTATGGGCATCAGGTCATTCTCTCAGAATTGCTGTGGGTGTGGTTGCCGGGAAGTATTTTAGTGTTATTTCTATGGGTACTTAAAACGCATATTAAAAGGAATCAATATGAATAAAATGACATTCGCCGCCGCGGTCATCTGTTTCTCATTTTCCCACGCCAGCTATAGCGAAGAAATGTCTGCCACTGGCTGGTATGCGGCATCGTCTGCGGTTGTCAGCGTGGGCAGTTCCGCACTGGTTAGCGGAATTATACTCTCCCCCGTACTGCTGCCGCTCAACCTGATCATTGGATCTGTTGTCGAAAATAAAAAGCAAAAAACCGCGCTGATAACCACTAAGTCTCCCGATAACAAAGACATTAAAATGCAAGTTCCGCTAAATGTCGTCAAAGAAGGCAACCTCAAAGCAGGTGATAAAGTCACTCTGGAAAAAACGCAGGAAGGCACCGGCGCTTATTTGAAAAAAGAGGGCAAAGTCCTTGCCCATATGGTAAATCAGGACGACGCAGGACTTTCCAGCAACCAGACGGTACCGGCCAAATGAAGCGATTCGCGTTTGCCCTGTGGCTCAGCGCAATCTCGCTCAACGCTTATGCAGACAGTGCTAACTGTCACCAAAAAGCAAACACGCCGGAGAGCATCGCAGCGACAATGGATCAGGCGCTACAGCTCAAACAACAGCTTAACAGTCAACCCGATCCGGTCGTCATTCTGGTTCGCCAGGGGCAAGATATGTCGAGCCGACATTTAACCTGGTCACATGCTGGCTATGCCATGCGCCAGCTAAACGGAGACTGGCGGGTTTACCATAATCTGAATACTTGCGGAACCGCTGAATCAGCGCTCTATATACAAGGTCTGTATGAGTTTCTGGCTGATGACCTGGTGAATCAGAGCATTGCCGTTTTGCGCCCGCGTTCAGATATCGCGACGGCATTACAAACGCTCTTACATAGCGCTATCAAACTCAATCTCTTCCACAGTCCCCGCTATAACCTGATTGCGTGGCCTTTTTCCGGCCCTTATCAGAATTCGAATGGCTGGCTTCTCGAAGTGTTTGCGCGAGCAAACGATGCGCAGGTTTGGTCACGCAATGATGCCCGCCGCTGGTTGCAGCTTCAGGGTTATCAACCCTCTATCGGTAGTGCTGGCACTTTTGAACGATTAGGCGCAAAACTGTTCACCCCTAACGTTTTCACCGACGATCAGCCAGCAGAATTGCTGCGAAAAGGAAATGTGGGGCTAAACAGCGGCGACAGCGTCATCCGCTTTATTGCCCATTACAGCCGGGCAATACCCGGGTGTGAACATCAGAATCTGGGGGAGTCGGTGTGTGTTTATCTTTCGCCCGGTGCGAAAAAATAAAAAACAGGCCGTTCTATGCAAATAGAGCGGCCTGTAAAAGCGCTTACTTACGCCGCCAGGTGGTGCCCTGCGGGCCATCTTCCAGAATAATACCCATTTCAGCGAGACGATCGCGCGCCGCGTCCGCCGCCGCCCAGTCTTTCGCTTTACGGGCATCCAGACGCTGTTGAATCAAGGCTTCAATTTCCGCAACTTCACCGTCATCCGCCTGCGCGCCGCTTTGCAGGAAAACATCCGGCTCCTGCTCCAGCAGTCCCAGCACGCCGGAAATCTTCCGCAGATGAGACGCCATCGCATTCGCGGCGGTCATATCCTCGCCCTTCAGACGGTTGACTTCACGCGCCATATCAAACAGGACGGAGTAGGCTTCCGGCGTATTGAAATCGTCATTCATCGCCTCCACGAAACGCGCTTCAAACGCTTCGCCGCCCGCCGGGGCCGCTGATTTATCCGTTCCACGCAATGCAGTGTATAACCGCTCCAGCGAGGCGCGCGCCTGCTTGAGGTTCTCTTCGCTGTAGTTCAGTTGGCTACGGTAATGCCCGGACATCAGGAAGTAGCGCACGGTTTCCGCATCGTAGTATTTCAGCACGTCGCGCACGGTAAAGAAGTTGCCCAGCGATTTGGACATCTTCTCGCGATCCACCATCACCATACCGGAGTGCATCCAGTAGTTGACGTATTCGCCGTCATGCGCGCAGGTAGACTGGGCAATCTCGTTTTCATGGTGCGGGAACATCAGATCGGAACCGCCGCCGTGAATATCAAAATGGTTGCCCAACTGCTTGCAGTTCATCGCCGAACATTCAATGTGCCAGCCCGGACGCCCTTCGCCCCACGGCGACGGCCAGCTCGGCTCGCCCTCTTTCGACATTTTCCACAGCACGAAGTCCATCGGGTTACGCTTCACATCAACGACATCCACGCGCGCGCCCGCCTGAAGCTGCTCAAGATCCTGACGGGAAAGCTGCCCATAAGTCGGATCGGTCGGTACATCGAACATCACATCGCCGTTATCCGCCACATAGGCGTGCCCTTTCTCGATTAAGGTGCGGGTGAGCTCGATAATTTCCTGAATATGGTGCGTCGCACGCGGCTCGCTGTCCGGACGCAGAATATTCAGCGCGTCGAAGTCCTGATGCATTTCCGCAATCATTCTGTCGACCAGCGCGACAAAACTTTCGCCGTTTTCATTGGCGCGTTTAATAATTTTATCGTCGATATCGGTAATGTTACGCACATACTTCAGCTTATAACCGAGAAAACGCAAATAGCGCGCGACAACGTCAAAAGCGACAAACGTGCGTCCGTGGCCAATGTGGCAGAGATCGTAAACGGTGATACCACACACGTACATGCCGACTTCCCCGGCATGAATGGGTTTGAATTCCTCTTTTTGGCGCGTCAGTGTATTAAAAATTTTTAACATCGAAGATTCCGTATAGACGTGTGTGGGTAATAATCTTCGTATGATACATATTATTCGTAATCGAAGCAGCACACTTTGCAAGGTGATCGCAGCTTACGGTTATGCTATAACAAGCCCCTATATGTGCCCCATTGCGGGCTAAAGCACCACTCTCTTGGAACAGGATGCAAAAATGGTTACTTTCCACACTAATCACGGCGATATCGTAATCAAAACCTTTGATGATAAAGCGCCTGAAACAGTTAAAAACTTCCTGGACTACTGCCGCGAAGGTTTTTACAACAACACCATTTTCCACCGTGTGATTAACGGTTTTATGATTCAGGGCGGCGGCTTTGAGCCGGGCATGAAACAGAAAGCCACCAAAGAGGCGATCAAAAACGAAGCCAACAATGGTCTGAAAAATACCCGTGGTACGCTGGCAATGGCGCGTACTCAGGCGCCACACTCGGCTACCGCGCAATTCTTCATCAACGTGGCAGACAACGACTTCCTGAACTTCTCCGGCGAAAGTCTGCAGGGCTGGGGCTACTGCGTCTTTGCGGAAGTCGTAGAAGGTATGGACGTGGTAGATAAAATCAAAGGCGTCGCCACTGGCCGTAGCGGTATGCACCAGGACGTACCAAAAGAAGACGTCATCATTGAAAACGTGACCGTCAGCGAGTAATCGTGGCGACACTGTTTATTGCAGACTTGCATCTGCAAACGGAAGAACCGGCGATCGTCGCCGGTTTTCTGCGTTTTTTAGCCGTGGAAGCCCGTCAGGCCGACGCGCTGTATATTCTTGGCGATCTCTTCGAGGCCTGGATTGGCGACGACGACCCCAACCCGCTACATCGTGAAATGGCCGTTGCCATTAAATCGCTGGTTGATTCCGGCGTCCCCTGCTTCTTTATTCATGGTAATCGCGACTTCCTGATTGGCAAACGCTTTGCCCGCGAAAGCGGCATGATTCTACTGCCGCAGGAAAAGGTGCTCGACCTGTATGGCCGCAATGTATTGATTATGCACGGCGATACGCTCTGTACCGATGATGCCGGTTATCAGGCGTTTCGCGCCAAAGTCCATAATCCGTGGGTGCAACGACTGTTCCTTACCCTGCCGCTGTTTATCCGCCGCCGTATCGCCGCCAGAATGCGCGCCGGCAGTAAAGCCGCCAACAGCAGCAAATCGCTGGATATTATGGACGTCAATGCGCAGACCGTCGTCGCCGAAATGGAAAAACACCGCGTACAGTGGCTGATTCACGGTCACACCCACCGCCCGGCGGTGCATGAACTTTCCGCCAACGACCAGCCCGCATTCCGCGTGGTGTTAGGCGCATGGCATCATGAAGGTTCAATGGTAAAAGTCACACCGGACAACGTGGAGTTAATCGCCTTCCCCCTGTAAATGTTCGTCGAATCGTCCGTTATGGCGCGCACGCAACCGTTTTCCTTGCCTGATTATCATGCTATTCTCTGACACCTCAAAAGCAGCGTGTCCCGCACCACAGGAGTTTTAAGACGCATGTCTTCCCGCAATAATCCGGCGCGTGTCGCCATCGTGATGGGGTCCAAAAGCGACTGGGCTACCATGCAATTCGCCGCCGAAATTTTTGAAATTCTGGATGTCCCGCACCATGTAGAAGTGGTTTCCGCCCATCGCACCCCCGATAAGCTGTTCAGCTTCGCCGAAACGGCGGAAGAGAACGGATATCAAGTGATTATTGCCGGCGCGGGCGGCGCGGCACACCTGCCGGGAATGATTGCGGCAAAAACGCTGGTCCCGGTGCTCGGCGTGCCGGTACAAAGCGCTGCGCTAAGCGGCGTGGATAGCCTTTACTCCATTGTGCAGATGCCGCGCGGCATTCCGGTGGGTACGCTGGCGATCGGTAAAGCCGGTGCCGCTAACGCCGCCCTGCTCGCCGCGCAGATTCTGGCGCAACACGACGCGAAACTGCATCAGCGCATTGCCGACTGGCGCAAAGCACAAACCGATGAAGTTCTGGAAAATCCCGATCCGCGGGGGACGCTATGAAGCAAGTTTGCGTTCTCGGCAACGGACAACTGGGCCGAATGCTGCGCCAGGCGGGAGAACCGCTGGGTATCGCCGTCTGGCCGGTTGGCCTGGATGCAGAGCCTACCGCCGTGCCGGTACAGCAGAGCGTCATTACTGCAGAGATTGAGCGCTGGCCGGAAACCGCGCTTACCCGCGAGCTGGCGCGCCACCCGGCCTTTGTCAATCGTGATGTATTTCCGATCATCGCCGACCGTCTGACACAAAAACAGCTTTTCGATAAACTGGGACTCGCGACCGCGCCGTGGCAGCTGCTGACCAGCGCCGACGAGTGGTCCGGCATCTTTGACCGTCTGGGCGAACTGGCGATTATTAAGCGTCGCGTTGGCGGCTACGATGGTCGCGGGCAGTGGCGTCTACGCGCGGACGAAACCGGGCAACTGCCGGATGACTGCTATGGCGAATGTATTGTTGAGCGCGGTATCCATTTTTCCGGCGAAGTGTCGTTAGTCGGCGCTCGCGCTCATGACGGCAGTACCGTGTTTTACCCGCTAACGCACAATTTGCATCAGGACGGCATCTTGCGGACCAGCGTCGCGTTCCCACAGGCGAACGCCGAACAGCAGGAGCAGGCGGAATCGATGCTGTCAGCAATTATGCAGGCGCTGAACTACGTCGGCGTAATGGCGATGGAATGTTTTATCACGCCGGAAGGCCTGCTAATCAATGAACTGGCGCCGCGCGTGCATAACAGCGGACACTGGACGCAAAATGGCGCCAGCATCAGTCAGTTTGAATTGCATTTGCGCGCGATTACCGGCCTGCCGTTGCCCGCGCCGGTGATTAACGCCCCGTCGGTGATGATCAACCTGATCGGCAGCGAGCTGAATTACGACTGGTTGAAGCTGCCGCTGGTACATCTGCACTGGTATGATAAAGCGGTACGTCCGGGGCGAAAAGTCGGCCATCTGAATCTGACCGACAGCGATACGTCACGTCTTAGCGCCACCCTGGAAGCGCTCTCTCCGCTCCTGCCGGGCGAATACGCCAGCGGCATTATCTGGGCGCAAAGTAAGCTTAAATAAACAGCGTGGGCGGCGCATTCTCTGTCGCCGCCCGTCGCGATCACAGACAGATGCAGGTTCCCGCCCTGCCCGCCAGGGTATCGTCAATACGCGACAGCGCGCCAATCCATGCCGGCTTTCCGCACCGCTTCACATACCCGCTTACCGCGGTCACCTTCGGCCCCATCGCGCCATCGGCTTTGGCAAACGGCGCCAGCTCATCGGGCGAAGCCTGACGAATAGCGCGCTGCTGCGGCGTTCCCCAATGTTCATACACCGCATCCGCATCCGTCAAAATGATCAAACCATCGGCCGCTATCTGCTCCGCCAGCAATGCCGCCGCCAGGTCTTTATCTATCACCGCCTCGACCCCTTCGCCCTCACCGGCAACAGGAACCCCGCCACCGCCGCTACAAATCACCACATGGCCCTCTTTTAGCAATAACTCAATAGCGGCGCTTTCGATAATCTGACGCGGCGCCGGGGAAGCGACGACACGGCGCAGATATTTTCCATCACGTTTCATATGCCAGCCATAAGTCGCTTCCAGCGCCATTTGCTCTTCTGGCGAATAAACGGGACCAATAAACTTTTCCGGTTCAAGAAAAGCAGGATCGTCCGCCGATACCTTTATTCGCGTTAATACCGCAGTCACCGGCGGCATATCGGGTTCAAGCGCCAGACGCTGCGCCAGCATATAGCCGATCATTCCCTGACTTTCCGCCACCAGCACATCCAGCGGATAAGGCTCAACGGCTTTCCAGGCAAGGTTCTGTAAAGCCAACAGGCCGACCTGGGGGCCGTTGCCATGTACTATCGCCAGCCGATACGAGCGGGCAAGTCGCGCCAGCGCAGGCACCGCGTCGGCAATATTGCGATATTGATTCTCTGCCGTTAGCGCTTCTCCGCGCTGCAATAATGCGTTGCCGCCAAGAGCAACTACCAACGTTTTCATTCCCTATCCTTTTACTATTTGTTGTCCAAGCCAGAACCCCAGCAGCGTATCCGCGCCAGAGGTGTGCCCCAGCGCCAGCAGTCCATCAATCGCCGTTTCTGTGCGAGCATCTCGTCGCAGCGCATGAATAAAGTGGAGTAAAGGCGACGCGAAATAACCCATAGCCGCATAGCGTAAATAGCTGACGCTCACGAGCGTCGTCGCCCGATCAAGGCTGCCGGATTGGGCAAAAAAATTACGCCCGGCGCGTTCATCTATGGCGCCAAAATACCAGGCCGCCAGCAACATTCCCGTCAGCGTGTCGTCATGACTGGGCGTTAAGCCCGGCCCTTTACCCAGCCATAGCCGCCAGTCAGTCGCAGCACCTGCAAGCGCCGACTGAAAGCAGTGACAAAACTGGCGAAGTTCCGGACATAGAGGCTGAGCTGCGGCGACGGTTAACGGCCCAAACAGTCCCGTCTCCTCACTACGCTGCATGTACGTCGCGTTAAGACGCGGCGACGCAAGATAGCGTGGAACCCGCAGCGAACAGCGCCTCTCCGGCTCGCATAAAAGAAACTCGCCAATCTGAATACCGGCAGCGGTTGACTGCGGTTTTTCGCCATCGGTGAGCACATCGCGCAAGGCGTCAAAATCGCCGCCGCGCAGTATCCACCCTCCCGGACTGAAGCCGCTCCCCCGACGGTGAAGCGTTAATAACTCACCGCTTTTCGCCACAAAATTAATAGAGCGACGCCATACCCCTGACATCTGCCAGGGTTGCCGATAATCCGCCGATTGTCGGCTTGCCATAAGAGGATGGATACGTTTCATGAGGCGCTCTCTTAACTTACGCCCATGCTTTCCGCCAGCGCTTCCAGCGCCTGCTCGAAACAGGCCAGCGGCGCACGGACGGTTCCCGCGCCAATCTGTCCAATCCCCGCCTCTTTATGCGCGATACCCGTGTTAATCAGCGGCGTAATTCCGGTCTCGACCACGCGGCGGATATCCAGTCCCAGACAGGCCCCCTGAAAATCCCAGCCGGGGATTTGTAGCTGCATGTTGCGTTCGAGATAAATTTCAGCCATCTCTTCAGAAACAGATTTCGCCGCTTCCATTCCCCCGGCACCGACAAAACGCGTTACGCCAGGCGCGGCAATCATCGCTGCGCCGCCAATACCAAACGTTTCAGTAATGGCGCTGTCGCCCATGTCCGGGTTGGCCTGATCCTGCGAAAAACCGGTAAAAAATAGCCCCTGCGGCGTATTAACAGGCGCGGTGAACCAACGGTCGCCCAGACCGCTAACCCGAATGCCAAACATATCGCCATTACGGGTCATCGCCGTCACAATACTGCCGGCGCGAATCTGCGCGCCCGCGTCCATGGCGGCTTTACAGTAGGCCATCGCCAGATTAAGGAAGAATTGATCGGTGACGCTCAGAAAATCCATCACTTCCGCTATCTGCTGCTTATCGTGTTCCAGACGGGCGATATGCGGCGCCAACGTGCGCATCAGCAATGCGGAAGAAGCGATATTGCGCTGGTGGAATTCATCTCCCATCGTAATGCCCTGCGCCATCATTGCGGTCAGGTCGAGGCCCCGCTCCAGACGTCCCAGCGCCGCGCTTAATACCGGCATCAGCACATCGCGCATCCAGCGCAAACGTTGCTGAACATCCTCGCCATAGGCGCCGAAACGCATCACCTTGCCGATCCCTTCGTTGAGATTGCAGTACGCGCGATTGCCGTCGGTGATATTTTCCACGACCAGCATCGGCATACTGGCTGAGGTAATACCGCCCATCGGCCCCACAGCGTTAACGTGATGGCAGGGAATAAAGTTGACCTTTCCCTGCTCTAACAGCGCGAGCGCGCTCATTTCATCTTTGGCCCATCCTTCAAACAGGCATGCGCCGATACAGGCGCCTTTCATCGGGCCGGTCATCTCTTGCCAGCGCATCGGCGGCCCGGCATGAAGAAGCGTTTTCCCCTGATTGAGCACGCTAATTAATGAAGAAGCTGGCTTCACATCCAGCCAGTGCGGACGTGCGCGACGAATTTGTTCGATGACTGCAGCGTTGGCTTGCGCCACTGATGTAAACATGGGAACCCCTTATTGCAAACGTTCTAACAGACGAGCCAGTTTTTTATTACCGCCAGCGACAGGCGCCCACTGGTAGTGCACCACGGGCATACCGGCAGCCTGTAAATCCAGCGCGAAGCTACGTAACCCGGCATTAATCACCGCTACCGCTTCCAGTAACCGGGGAGCTGATGGATGAGTGGAAGAGAGAGTGGGTCGAATCAGTTCCGCGGCCAACAGAGTGGCTTCGGGAAGAGAATCCACTACCGTGATGCCGGCATCTTCGAGCGCGGCGATTTGTTGCGAGCGGCACTGAGGATCGCGTTCCGTTCCGGTGACGGTTGCGATGGCGAACAGCGGCTGGTCGCTGGCGCGTGCGGCACATGCCTTCTGCCAGGCCTGAATCAGCGATGCGGCGGGATCGGCGGTCGCGCCAAAACCAATAACGACGTCCACTAATAACACGCGTACCTGCGGCTGTGCGCCAAGTCCGGCGATAAGCTGATTACGTAACGCCGGGTCGATCATCGGATGTGGTCGCCCAACGGTATAAAAGTCATCGCCCAGATCGATAATCTGGTGGCCGTCAGCGTCAAGCATCATGCCATGGTGATGTTCCGTATCCGCCGCGACGCCCAGGTAGCCGGCCAGCAGCCCCGCCGCTTCCGCCGCCAGCGTTCCGCCGGTATAGAGACCACGAATCACGCCGCCTGTTGAAACCATGTCTTTACGTTGCGACGTCACGCGAGACAATAAACATGCCAGCCGGGCGGCTTCATCCAGCGTCGAGGCAAACCAGACGTTTTCCTCACGCGCAACGGGGGAGGAAAACCCTAAGAACAGCGCTACAACGGGTTTGCCGGTGGCTTTCATCGCCGCGATAATATGCTGACGAACCGCATCGGCAGGCGGTTTGGAGACAAAGGCCAGCACCTGGCTCTTTTCATCCGCGCTGAGTATGTCCAGTGCCGTTAGCGCGCTGATCCCGCCGACCTCGGCGCTCAAATCGCGTCCGCCAAGCCCGATGGCATGGGTAATCCCTTCCCCCGCCAGCGCAATCTGTGAACAGAGCTCCTGAATACCGGTGCCGGAAGCGCCAATCACCCCGATGTTGCCCTCTGGCATGACGTTAGCGAAAGCCAGCGGCGTATTGGCGATCATAGCGGTGCCGCAATCCGGCCCCATGACCAGCAGTCCTTTATCACGCGCCCGGCGTTTTAGTCTGATTTCATCGTCCAGCGTGACATTATCGGAGAAGATCATCACGTTCAACGAACGATCCAGCGCCTGCTCTGCCAGTTCCGCCGCATATTCGCCGGCCACCGATACCAGCGCCAGATTCGCCTCTGGCAGTTTCTGACAGGCGCTTTCCCAGCGTCTGACCTGGATTAACGACTGGCTGCCGCTGCTTCCCTGCGCCAACTGCTGCAATGCTTCTTCGAGCTGTTGCACAATCACCTGCGTAATGCCGTCATCTACCGCTTCGGTACGAATCGCCACGCAAATGTCATTGGGCGTAGCGCCATGAAAATCGTCATGCCAGAAACCGGTAGTTTCCAGCAGCGACTTATTCGCAGGCGTTCCCATCATTACCGATACATCATCAACATTTTCGGACTCACTCAGCTTTCGAGAAATAATCATTAAGCTGACAGAGTCCTGAAAACACCCTTTTTTAATAAAGGCGTGGATCATAACAACTCCTTAATAATTGCACCCATTGCAATTGCACGAGCAGTGTTAATGTGCGCTTCACGGTATATATCCGGGAGGGTAAATAGAGTGATTAACGTCACATCAAATTTATTAACAAAAGAATTCAAACAACGGCTAAAGGATTAGTTATGATTTTCTAAAAAAGCTTTTTATTTAAGCAAAAAGATAAAACCCGCCTGATTATCAAATAAATTCTAATTATATTTTTTTGCCTGTCTGGATCACATAATCATTTTATTTTCCCGGTATGTTAATCGCAGTCATGCTTCACACCGTCGTTAAAAAGGAAGACAGATGAAAATCAGTCGGGAAACACTCCATCAGCTTATCGAAAATAAGCTTTATAAAGCCGGACTAAAACGTGAGCACGCCGCCATCGTCGCCGACGTACTGGTTTATGCAGATGCCAGAGGTATTCACTCACATGGCGCCGTACGCGTTGAATATTATGCCGAACGAATTTCAAAAGGCGGCACCAACCGGGAGCCGACGTTCCGCATTGAGAATACCGGTCCCTGTACGGCGATACTGCATGCCGATAATGCTGCCGGACAGGTCGCAGCCAAAATGGGAATGGAGCATGCTATTGAAATAGCCAAAAAAAATGGCGTCGCGGTTGTCGGCATTAGCAGAATGGGCCATAGCGGCGCCATCTCTTATTTCGTCCGCCAGGCTGCTCGCGAAGGCCTGATTGGTCTGTCTATCTGTCAGTCCGATCCTATGGTCGTGCCGTTTGGCGGGGCGGATATTTACTATGGCACTAATCCGCTGGCCTTTGCCGCGCCGGGCGAAGGCGATGACATCATTACCTTTGATATGGCCACCACCGTGCAGGCCTGGGGAAAAGTCCTCGATGCACGGTCCCGCAATGAGTCCATTCCGGAGAGTTGGGCCGTCGATAAAAATGGCGCGCCGACACATGATCCTTTTGCCGTCAATGCGTTATTACCCGCCGCAGGCCCGAAAGGTTACGGCCTGATGATGATGATCGATATTCTGTCCGGTATTCTGCTGGGGCTGCCGTTTGGCCGCCAGGTCAGTTCGATGTATGAAGATTTACACGCCGGACGCAATTTAGGACAACTTCATCTGGTCATTAATCCGGCGTTCTTCTCTTCCTGTGAATTATTCCGCAAACATATTAGTCAGACCATGCAGGAACTCAATTCCGTGAAGCCCGCCCCCGGTTTTAAACAGGTTTATTATCCTGGACAGGATCAGGATATTAAACAGAAAAATGCCGATATGAATGGTATCGATATTGTTGATGATATTTATCAATATCTGATTTCCGATGCCCTCTATCTCAAGTCATACGAAACAAAAAATCCCTTTGCCCAATAATTATTGAAACAGGAATTTTCTATGATAAAGCATTTTCGCCACGCGATAGAAGAAACATTGCCCTGGCTCTCTTCCATTGGAGCCGATCCTACGGGTGGAATGACGCGTTTACTTTATTCGCCTGAGTGGCTGGAAACACAGCAGCAGTTTAAAAAGCGAATGGCAGAAAGCGGTCTGGAAACACGCTTTGATGACGTCGGAAATTTATATGGCCGCCTTTGCGGCACACAGTTTCCGGAACAGGTGATTTTAAGCGGTTCGCATATTGATACGGTCGTCAACGGCGGCAATCTGGACGGGCAATTCGGCGCGCTTGCCGCCTGGCTGGCGCTCGACTGGCTAAAAGCGACCTACGGCGCGCCGCTGCGCACCGTCGAGGTAGTATCAATGGCTGAGGAAGAAGGCAGCCGTTTCCCTTACGTTTTTTGGGGCAGCAAGAACATTTTTGGCCTGGCGAATCCTGAAGAGGTACGCCATATCCAGGACGCCAAAGGCACAGGCTTTGTCGACGCTATGCAGGCGTGCGGATTTACCCTTCCCGCCGCGCCGCTCGCTGCACGAACCGATATCCGCGCCTTTGTTGAATTGCATATTGAGCAAGGCTGCGTTCTGGAGAGCAACGGACAGTCGATTGGCGTCGTCAACGCCATCGTCGGGCAACGTCGCTACACGGTGACGCTCAACGGTGAGTCCAACCATGCAGGCACAACGCCAATGGGCTATCGTCGCGATACGGTGCATGCCTTCAGTCGTATTTGCAGTCAGTCCATTGAAAAAGCCAAACAGCATGGCGATCCCCTGGTATTAACGTTCGGCAAAGTTGAGCCGCAGCCGAATACGGTCAATGTTGTCCCTGGAAAAACCACATTTACAATCGATTGCCGGCATACGGACGCCGCGGTACTTCGCGAATTTACCGAACAGTTGGAAAACGATATGCGCGCCATCTGCGATGAAATGGATATCAGCATCGATATCGATTTGTGGATGGACGAAGCGCCGGTGCCGATGAACGCCGAACTGGTCGCGGCCCTCACCAGGCTGTGTGAAACCGAACAACTGAACTATCGCATAATGCATAGCGGCGCAGGTCATGACGCGCAAATTTTCGCGCCGCGCGTCCCTACCTGTATGATTTTCGTCCCCAGCATTAATGGTATCAGCCATAACCCGGCGGAACGTACCAACATTAATGACCTTGCTGAAGGGGTCAAAACTCTGGCATTAATGCTGCATCAACTTGCCTGGCAAAAATAAGGAGCCATCAATGGGATATCTGAATAACGTCACGGGTTACCGCGATGATTTACTGGCGAACCGCGCCATTGTGAAACACGGTAACTATGCGCTCTTAACGCCGGACGGTCTGGTGAAAAATATTATTCCCGGCTTTGAAAACTGTGACGTCACCATCCTTTCGACGCCGAAGCTGGGTGCTTCTTTCGTCGATTATCTGGTTACCTTACATCAGAATGGCGGCAACCAGCAGGGCTTTGGCGGCGAGGGGATTGAAACTTTTCTCTATGTCATTACGGGAAATATTGAAGCTAAAGCAGAAGGAAAAACATTCTCTTTAACTCAGGGCGGATACCTCTATTGTCCACCGGGCGAGATGATGACCTTTAGCAACGCTCAAACGGAAGACAGCCAGCTATTTTTATATAAACGCCGCTATACTCCTGTCGAGGGGCATGCCCCGTGGTTGGTTTCCGGCAATGCCAGCCAGCTGGAGCGTATTCATTATGAAGGCATGGAAGATGTTATTCTGCTGGATTTCCTGCCTAAAGAGCTGGGCTTCGATATGAATATGCATATTCTGTCGTTCGAACCGGGCGCCAGCCACGGCTATATTGAAACCCACGTCCAGGAACATGGCGCTTATATCCTTTCCGGCCGGGGGGTTTATAACCTCGACAACAACTGGGTGCCGGTGAAAAAAGGCGACTACATCTTCATGGGCGCTTATTCCCTGCAGGCCGGATACGGTGTAGGTCGTGGCGAAGCATTCAGCTACATCTACTCCAAAGACTGTAACCGCGACGTTATGATTTAACGGCGGACAGCCCTCCTGATTATTTTTAATTTAGCTATGTTGGATTTTGCCACGGTGAGAACCGTGGCTTTTTTTATGCTTAACGAGTCCCGATATCCTGGCCAAGTTTGATGACGCGGGCAATATTACAGGCGCTGTGGTAGAGATTTTGTTCACCGTTCGCCAGAACTTCCGGCAAAGGCGCCAGCCGCGGCAAAATACTGAATACCGCATCAATACCGTGGCGATGAACCACTTCCACGCCGTCTCCCAGTACGCCGGCAATGCCGATAACCGGGACGTGATGCCGTTTCGCCACTGACGCGACGCCTATCGGCGCTTTTCCTCCCGCCGTTTGCGAATCGATTCGCCCTTCTCCGGTAATCACCAGCGAAGCCTCTTTTACCGCCTCCTCCAGCTTCACCGCCTGCATAACAATCTCAATACCGGGCTTCATTTCCGCTTCCAGGAAGACGATAGCGGCAATCCCCATTCCTCCGGCCGCTCCACCGCCCGGTATTTGAGACATGTCGCGTCCGGTCAGGGCATGTAAGACACGGGCATAATTACGCAATCCATTTTCCAGCGTCTCGACCATTTCAGGCGTCGCCCCTTTCTGCGGACCGAATACCGCCGCCGCGCCGCGTGGCCCCACCAACGGGTTATCAACATCACAGGCGACCTCAATACGACACTCTGAAATTCGCGGATCGCACCCCTGCAGGTCAATGCTCGCCAGGCGCGATAAATTGCCCCCTCCGGCGCCAAGCGGCGTTCCCTGCGCGTCCAGAAAACGCACACCGAGCGCCTGCGCTACTCCCATTCCGCCATCCACCGTGGCGCTGCCGCCGATACCCAGAATAATATGGCGAATCCCCGCGTCCAGGGCATGACGAATCAATTCGCCGGTGCCGAAACTGGATGCCAGCAGCGGATTACGCGCCTCTGGCGCCACCAGCATCAATCCGCTCGCCGCCGCCATTTCAATAATCGCCGTTTTGCCGTCGCCGGTCAGGCCATAAAATCCGTTTACTTTTTCCCCCATCGGCCCGCTAACGTCCACATAAACCCGTTTCCCGCCGGTCGCTGCCACCATCGCGTCCACGGTTCCTTCTCCACCATCGGCGATCGGTAAACAGACATAGCGCGCATCAGGAAATACGGTTGAAAATCCCGCTTTAATAGCCTGACAGCATTTATCAGCGCTTAAGCTCTCTTTAAATGAATCTGGCGCAATTACAATCTTCATCATGTCTCCTTGTTTTCTCATGTTATTTAATGCGTTCCCACGGAATAAGATTTTCCATAAGCACTGCCAGTAAGATTCCCACCAGTAATCCGTTGCTAAGCAAAGGACGAATCATCAGTGGAAGATCCTGTAAATAGACCGGAGGAAGCCCCATCAAAAAAATGCCGACAAAAAGCGGTAATGCCAGGCGATAAATATTCCGCGCGGTAAACGTAATTTGCTGGCTAAAAACCAAACCGGAATAAAGTAAAGGTAAATAAGAGACCAGCATAACGGCGCTGCTGATCGCCAGTGGAATAGCGCAAAATAAGCGGGTTAACGGCGTTATAATGGCAACCAGCAGACACAGCGCGCTACCGCAGATAAAGGATTTGCGAGAACTGTCGCCGGTTTGCGTTAATAAACCAATGGAAGATACAAAAGGCGAAAAAGGCACGACCGCGAAAGGCACCGTCACTAACGTCATCAGTCCGGAAATCATAAAGCTTCGGCGATAACGAGAACTGCCCGACCCTTGATGCAGATAAAAGATATCGGTACCGCGGATGGCGCCGTAAGTGTTGCTGATGTTGACTAACCCCGTCATCACCGCCGTCACAATAATACCCGGCATCAGCGTGCCGTGGCTGCCCAGCGGAAACCATCGCCAGCTTAATTCACCCGGCGGTAAGTGTGATGAAGGAAAGCATAACCGCCATAGCCCCCACCCGACCACGGTCCCTACCAGTAACGCGTAACGGGAGATACGCTGCTGCAGGAAAATAATCATCGCGAGGATAAAACACATCACCGCGACCGCCAGCCCAAAGGGGGCCAATTTGATTCTGGCGCTGGTATCGGCAATGCCAAAAGGCAGCCCCAGCATGCCTTTAAAAAATATTGAGGTCAGCTGCGCGCCCAAAAGCAGCATGAAAAAAACCATTACCGCTGGCGTAAACAGGCGAGCCAGACGGTGTCCTAAGCCGCTAATGCCGATAAATATCGTCACCATCGCGGAGATCGCAATCCCGACCGACAGGCTGGAGGCGATATCGTTCAGCGGCGTGCCGCGAGACGCCTCGCCAAGCGTAATCGTAAGAATAGCGCCCCACCACAGCCCTGTCGGCCCTTCCATAATGGCGCGGCGATGGCCGCAAAATGCCTGAACCAGGCAGGCCAACGCGGTGGTCAAAAAAGCGTATTGTGTGAGCATTAACAGGTTATCAGCGGGAAGATGAAAAGCGGACAGCAAGGTAGGGGGAACCACAACCGTGTTACAGAAAATAAAGAAAAACCACTGAAAGCCGGACAATACACTTTCGCGGTTAATAACAGGGAACATATCCACACCTTAAAATAGAGAATGCCCGTCGTGACGACGGGCATTAAATCACACCGGATTACTGCTGATGTTTAAGGATAAACTGACCTTTTGGCGGCACAGGGAAGCCATGCTCGATGTCATAAATAACATCGCCGCGCAAAATCGTTTTGGTAATACGCGCGCCAATAGTACGGCCAACATACGGACTGACTTTATGGCGATATTCCAGATCTTCATTTTTCAGAACATAGCTGCTGTCAGGCTGAATAAAGACCAGGTCAGCATCTTTGCCGGGGGCAATACGTCCTTTATGTTTCAGACCAAAAATATCGGCGGCGTTGGTCGCCATTAATTTGCCAAACATCGGCAACGACATACCGCGTTTTTGCACCGCTTCATCAAACATGACGTCCATGCAGTTTTGCAGTCCGGCAATTCCGCCCCATGCTTGCATGATATTGCCTGCTTTCATTTCCGGAGGGCATGGAGAGTGGTCGGATACCAGGCAGTCGATTTCGCCGTTAAACAGTTTTTCCCACATCCCTTTCTGGTTTTCCTGGTCGCGAATTGGCGGAGAACATTTTGCCAGGGTGCCAATCTCTTCGAACTGATCGGTATCGAGGACAAAATAGTGCGGGCACGATTCACAGGTGACATCCTGGCCTTCCTGACGCGCGCGCGTTACTTCCTCTACCCCCTCCGGGCTGCTGATATGGCAAACGTGCAGACGGCAACCTGCCGCTTTCGCCAGATACAGCACGCGACGAATGGCTTCCACTTCAGTAAATACCGGACGTGAGGCGACATAATCATGCGCCGTTACACGACCTTCGCGTTTAGCTTCCTCGCCCAGCTCATCGCAAATCAGAGCATTTTCGCAATGTACCAGTACCGTCTGGTCCATCTCCCCCAGTTTCTGCGCGCCTTTGTAAAACTGCCAGTCATTAACGTCGCGAAAATCATTATCGATGCCACGATCGCCGCAGGTGGCGACAAAGCACTTGAAGCCGACAACGCCCACTTCGTCCAGCTCATGAAGCCGATCCAGGTTATAAGAAACCAAACCGCCCAACTGCGCGGCGTCGATGGTCAATTTACCTTTTGCCGCGTCAAACTTGAGTTCAATCGTCTCACGATCGACCGTCGCCGGCAGCTGATTGAGCGGCATCTCAATCATCGTGGTAATACCGCCTTTCGCCGCCGCGCGCGTACCGGTTTCATAGCCTTCCCAGTGGGTACGGCCCGGTTCAGAAATGTGGGTATGCGCGTCAACCATGCCCGGCGAAACGATCAATCCCGTCGCATCCAGCACATTTTTCGCTTCCCCCAGGTTCTCGCCAATCGCAGCGATTTTTCCGCCCTGGACGGCGATATCGATAACTCTCGCTTCGTTTTCTAAGATGACAGTACCGTTCTTAATAATTAAATCAAAAGACATAACAAACTCCTTGTATGGATACAGATAGTTTTTAAATAGCGCACACTTCATTAAATACGCTTAATGCTTTTTCAATATTTAACCTGCGAGTTTTTTCTCTCCTGTATTTTCAAAACCCGTGCGTTTCTTCAATAGCGCATAAGCAACGAACGCAACTATTACGCCTACAAACCAGGACACGCGGGATAAAGGCTCCATAAATGGTATAAACTTGCCGCCTAATGACAGAATGACTGCGACCAGGGTGACTGAAAATGCAGTCAGGTTAAATCCATTATCATAATATTTGTAATCACCGCTGGCGGTGTACAGCTCATCAAGATTAATTTTTCCACGCATTACCACAAAATAATGAGCTAACATTACGCCGATTACCGGGCCAAGCATACCGCCGATAATATCGAGGAACAGATAAATACTGTCCTGATTCTCCATTAATTTCCATGGGCAAATCAGTAAACTGATAATACTGGCAATCATTACGCCATTTTTATAGTTAAGCTTTGTCGGGGCAAGTGCCGCAATTTGATACCCCGCAGGTATAATATTACCGGTGGCGTTGGTTGAAATTGTCGTCATCAGAATCACCAGCACCGCAAAGAATGAAGCAAACAGGCTGTCCCAGCGCTGCACAATATCCAGCACGTTCCAGGTATCCATACCATAATGAATACTGGCTCCGGCAATAATGCACACGCTGGCTACGGCGAATAATATATACGCTACGATAAGCCCCAATGTTTGTCCCAATGCCTGAGCGCGAAATGAATGCGCGTTTTGCGTGAAATCGGACGCGCTCACAGCTGGCGCAGCCCAGACGGCGACTACGGCGTTAATCACCACCAGGAACAGAAAGCCGCTGTGCTCTGCTTTTTGCACGCCTGAAGGCAGATAGTCCAGAATCGGGCCAATGCCAACCAGCGATATTGCCCAAATAGCCATGCCGCCAAAGACAATGTAAATACATGGATTGAGAATAGCGGTAAATTTATTTAATACTTTACCACCGCCAAAACCGATGCCAACGTTAATAATCCAAAAAATTAGAAAAGTAATTAGTCCTGGCAGTGAAAGACCCAGCAGCTTGAAATCTCCGCCTAATGTCAGAAATCCTGGCCAGATCTTCCCAATCAAAATAAGAAATGCCAGCGATCCCGCGTAACACTGCAAGCCGAACCACATGATTGCCGCGATCCCCCCTCGCAATAATCCAGGGAATAGCGCGCCGCGGACGCCGTAAGAACCTCGCAATATCATAGCAAAAGGAACGCCATATTTGCTGCCTGCCGCGCCATTCATTACCATCGCCGCCGCAATAAATAATGCGCTGATAATAATGGCCAACATGATATTAAATGTTGATAGCCCCAGTATAAAAAAACCGCCGACCATAACGTAATTTGGCACGTTATGTACAGATCCCATCCATAAGGTGAAATAGTTAAATGCTTTCCAGTTTCGTTGGGTTTCTGTTTTAGGTAATAAGTCTTCGCTATAACCGCGTTGCTGATATAGCTCTCTTTGATGTTCCATAAATCCCTCTTTTCACGCATCGGATAACGTTGTTATGGGTTTAGCTATGAGGAACAAATAAATATAAAATAAAGAAATAGTAGATATAATTATTTTTAAGCTGAAGCAATACGTTGCGTTGCTTTCTTTTTATATAATGTGACAGCAGCAAAGATCAGCGTTCCGGTAACCACTAAACATGCTGAAATCACAAAACTGATCTCCTTCGACCCCGTTACATCCGAAATAAACCCGGTCAACGTTGGGGCGACAACCGCCGAGCTCATGCCAAAGAAATTAAAAAGGCTGAAAGCTCTTCCCAGACTTTTTGCCGAAGCCTGTTCAGATACAAAGGAGATCAGGATCGGGTCTACTGCCATTTTCCCCAGCAAGCCGTATAGCGTCAGACTGACCATCAGCATCGTGGTATTCGGGGACAAAACCGTAAACGCCAACATTGCTGCCGCCACAATTTCCAGACCGAGAATAACCTTAACTTTACTGTTACGGAATTTATCTGACAGATGGCTAAAAAATAACGCCCCCGGTACGCCAACCACCGCCACCAGCGCTGATGCCAGCCCGATAGCTCCGCCATCAAATCCTCTTTCAGTCTGTAGATAAGAGGGCAGCCAGGTCACTATCAAATAATAACCGTAGCAGGTACAGAAATAGAGGAAGTAAACGCTACACAATAAACCAGAGAATAAAGGCGCGCGTTTCTCATCTTCCGTGACGGTTTGGGTTTGCTTTTCCGCTTGCGCAGAGTCGCTTTTGGCTTTACCGCGAATGATCAGCGTAAAGACGCACAGCATGATTACTAATATCGCGGCCACGATATACAGTACATTCTGCCAGGCCATGCTCATGTTTTTTACTAATATGCTGGAACCGATTAAGCCAATCCCCATCCCTATAGCCGACCCGCTGTTGATAATCGCGTTGGCTAATGCCCGACGGGCCTGCGGCACGTTTGCCGAAGAGAGTGAATAAGCCGAGCTAAAGAAAGAAGCGCATCCGCCGCCTGCCATTAGCGACCCTATATAGATCATGGTCAGGCCATTGGCTTTCGCGATACAGAGTGTACCAATAATAAAAAGCGTAAATCCGGCCATCAGCATGATTTTTTGACCGAATTTATCGACCAATATTCCGCAAGGAATTTGCATACTGCAGTAAGCAAAAAAGTAAAAACTTGCAATGGCGCCTATTTCTGCATTACTTACATTGTCTAAAGATGCCTGAATTTCTGGATAAATTGGCGTAAGCACGGTGCGATAGATCCAAATCGCTACCCAGCCCAGACTCATTACGACAACAATTTGTTTCCAGTAATCAATCCCGGATTTTTTAGTTTCACTCATGTTCTTCACCTTTACAGAGTGTTCCTTGTGAACAGGTATCGCTGCAGCCGCAGCGATACACATAATTAGGACAATTTATGATTGGCCATTAATTCCAGCGCCTGTACCATTGCCGAATGATCAAGCTGGCTCCCGCCATTTGCCGCACAGGTATTGAATAATTCCTGGCAGGTCGCCGTATTCGGTAAATTCAGCGCCAGCGCTTTTGCGCTTTGCAATGCAAGATTAAGGTCTTTCTGATGAAGCGCGATTTTGAAACCAGGCTCGAACGTCCGGTTGATCATCCGCTCGCCGTGAACTTCCAGAATGCGTGAAGAGGCGAACCCGCCCATTAACGCCTGGCGCACGCGTACCGGATCGGCACCTGCTTTTGAAGCAAACACTAAGGCTTCAGAAACCGCTTCAATATTCAGCGCAACAATAATTTGGTTAGCCACCTTACAGGTTTGCCCATCCCCATTGCCGCCCACCAGGGTGATATTTTTTCCCAGGATGTCAAAGAGCGGTTTAACGCGGTCAAAGACTTTCTGCTCGCCGCCGACCATAATCGACAGAGTGCCTTCACGCGCCCCGATTTCGCCCCCGGAAACCGGGGCATCCAGGTAATCAGCGCCCATTTCATTAACGCGCTGGGCAAAACGTTTGGTTTCGATAGGAGAAATAGAACTCATATCGACGATGGTTTTTCCCTGAAGCGATGTTTTAGCGCAACCGTGTTCGCCAAATAACACCTCTTCAACCTGCGGCGTATCCGGCACCATTATGAAGATGATGTCTGCAAATTCAGTTACCTGACGTGCAGTCTCAACATTTACCGCCCCCAGCGAGAGCAGTTCGTCCGCGACCGGACCAATAGTCGTAACGTGTAATTGATGACCGGCGCGTGCCAAATTGATAGCCATTGGCGAGCCCATAATTCCCAGGCCAATAAATCCCAGTTTCATATACAACCTCTTTTATTGCTTTCGGTGTTTCCAGATTCAGGCAACACAATCCCCTTCCAACACAGTGGAAAAAAAAGCGCTGCCCGAATTATTCTGCGTTTTAACGGTACTGATTAATCCACGATAATCCCGCTTCCGTGGTAGTCAGTGGTTTATATTCACAGCCAACCCAGCCATCATAGTCAGACTGTTTAATGACATTAAAAATAAAGTCATAATTGATTTCCCCGGTCCCCGGCTCGCCGCGACGCGGGTTATCAGCAATCTGTAAATGGCCTATTTTATCGGCCCATGCCGTCATGGTTTGCGTTAATTCCCCTTCCATGCGTTGCATGTGATAAATATCATACTGAATTTTGATATTATCGCTGCCGATATCCTTAATTAATGCTAACGCCTGTTGAGTGCCGGTGAGATGGAATCCCGGCATATCAAAGTGATTAATAGGTTCGATAAGTAATAAAATGTCTTCTTTCGCCAGCATATTTGCCGCATAGCGCAGGTTTTCGACCAACGTGTCGTGGATCTCCGTTGCGGAGAATCCTGACGGCGTTTTACCTACCAGACAATTTATTTTCTTATTGCCTAACGCGCGTGCATAGCGGATTGCGGCAGCTACGCCATCGCGAAACTCTTCTTCGCGCCCCGGAATACAGGCAATTCCACGTTCGCCAGCCGCCCAGTCGCCAGCCGGTAAATTATGTAACGTATGTTCCAGATTATTATCCCTGAGCTTACGTTTTAACACTTCGATGTCGTTATCGTAGGGAAACATGAATTCCACGCCGCGAAATCCCGACAACGCCGCTTTATCAAAGCGTTCCAGGAAATCATATTCCGTAAACAGCATAGAAAGATTGGCAGAGAAACGTAACATCGATTACCTCCCTTACTCATATTTCATAAAACAGGTTTCTGTTGGCGCATCTTTCGCACTATCCGCAACCTCTTCAAACTCGGTTACGTTATCCAGTTCGCTGCCCATGGAAATATTGGTTACGCGTTCCAGAATGACTTCCACCACCACCGGAACGCGATATTGCGCCATTAGCGCTTTGGCTTGTTCAAATGCAGGCGCAATATCTTCCGGTTTAAAGACACGAATGGCTTTACAGCCTAACCCTTCCGCCACTTTTACATGGTCAACGCCATAGCCATTCACTTCGCTGGAGTTGATATTTTCAAAGGCGAGCTGTACGCAGTAGTCCATGTCAAATGCGCGTTGCGACTGGCGAATCAGGCCAAGATAAGCGTTGTTAACCAGCACATGGATATACGGAATGTTAAACTGCGCGCCGACGGCTAACTCTTCAATCAGGAACTGGAAGTCGAAATCGCCGGAAATCGCCACCACATTGCGTTGCGGATCGGCAGCACAAACTCCTAATGCCGCCGGGATTGTCCAGCCAAGAGGCCCCGCCTGGCCGCAGTTGATCCAGTGTCTGTCTTTAAACACATGCAGCATCTGCGCTGCCGCGATTTGCGACAATCCAATGGTGGTGACATAGCACACATCGCGACCAAAGGCTTTGTTCATCTCTTCATAGACGCGCTGCGGCTTCACTGGCACGTTGTCAAAGTGGGTTTTACGCAGCAAAGTCCGTTTACGCTGCTGGCATTCGTCCACCCAGGTTTTCCGGCATGGCAAACGCCCCGCTTTTTGCATCTCCTGCGCGACATCGATCAGCAACGTTAGCGCCGCTTTGGCGTCCGAAACGATGCCCAGATCCGGACACAACACGCGGCCAATTTGCGTTGGTTCAATATCGATATGGATGATTTTTCGCCCCTGAGTATATTTCTCAACGGACCCCGTATGACGGTTGGCGAAACGGTTACCGATGCCAAAAACCATATCGGATGCCAGCAGAGTGGCGTTACCGTAGCGGTGCGCCGTTTGCAGGCCGACCATCCCCGCCATTAAGGGGTGATCGTCCGGGATACAGCCCCAGCCCATCAGAGTAGGGATCACCGGTACGCTGGTTAGTTCGGCAAACTGCTGCAGCAGTGGCGCGGCGTCGGCGTTAATAATCCCTCCGCCCGCGACAATTACCGGACGCTCGGACTGAATCAGCATCTCCAGCGCCTTTTCAATCTGTACGCGGCTGGCGGCTGGCTTATATACCGGCAGCGGCTCATACATATCCGGATCGAATTCGATCTCTGCAACCTGGACATCAAACGGTAAATCAACCAGCACAGGACCTGGGCGGCCTGAGCGCATCAGATGAAAAGCCTGTTGTAATACGCGCGGCACCAGCGCCGCCTCACGAACCGTCACTGCCATCTTGCTGACTGGTTTTGCAATCGCTTCAATATCGACTGCCTGGAAATCTTCCTTGTGCAGACGCGCTCGTGGCGCCTGACCGGTAATGCATAAAATCGGGATAGAGTCGGCAGAAGCGGAATAGAGCGCGGTGATCATGTCGGTTCCCGCCGGGCCGGAAGTGCCCAGGCAGACCCCAATATTACCTGCCGCCGCACGTGTGTAGCCCTCAGCCATATGCGAAGCGCCTTCCACATGACGCGCCAGTATATGGCGAATGCCTCCATGCTTACGCATTGCAGAATAGAAGGGGTTGATTGCAGCCCCAGGAACGCCGAATGCTGTGGTGATACCTTCTTTTTCCAGCACATACATTGCCGCATCCACGGCTCTCATTTTTGCCATTTTATTGCTACCTCTTTTTATTGGAAAAAATTTCCAACTTTTAAAAATTTTAAAAAAGTCCCGCTCCAGCGAGCGGGATGCGGCTCAGGCTACAGGGGGTTTTAGCCCAAGCGCCGTACTGATGTCTTTCGCGGTATCCCGTACCAGTTCACCCTGGCTGATAAATCGATCTTCCGTCAGCCGGGAAGCCGGTCCCGATATTGAGATAGCGGCGACCACGCTGCCCGCATCGTCATAGATAGCGGAGGCGATACAATTCAGCCCGACAACATGTTCTTCCTGGTCAATGGTGTAGCCCTGTTCACGCGCCTGCTCCAGATTTTTAAGCAGGATAGGTAAATCCACCAGAGTGGTCGGCGTAAACCGCCGCAAACCGGTATTGACGACGATCCCCACCAGCTCTTCTTCGGTGAGCGGGTAAAGCAGCGCTTTTCCGGCGCCGGAAGCATGTAACGGCAGACGACTCCCTAAGGGCGCGCACATTCTGACCATCGATTTGCACTCCTTTTGACCGATTAACACCGCTTCATTACCGTTGCGAATCGCTACGTTGACCGTCTCGCCAGAAAGCAGCATAAGTCGGTGCATAAAGGGTCCGGCCACCGAGAGGACATCGCGATTGTGAATATACGCAGAGCCCACATTAAATACGCCTAAACCAATATGCCACCAGCCAAGCTGGCTATCCTGGTACACAAAATCAGCCGCTTGCAGTACCTTTAACAGGCGAAACGTCGTAGAAAGCGGTAAATCCAGGCTGCCGGAAATATCGCTAACTGATGAACTGCCGCCGCTTCTTTCGAGATATTGCAATATCGCTATGCCCCTCTCCAGCGCCTGAGCGCCTTTCTGCGCAGTCGGCTCTGCCTGTCCTGGCCTGCCGCGTCGTCTTACTTCCGTCATATTTACGTTAACTCCGGCCCAAAATATGAGCATAAACAATGAACAATATGTTCATCTTATGCAAGAAGGCCAATAGCGTCACGCAAAACAGAGTTCATGTGTCGGGATACTTTCAACATCACAGTTATCGCTGCCGCCGCGATCCACCGTCAGAAAATCGGTAACCGTCTGCCACGCAAACAGCGGGTGATGCCATACATTACGGTGATAATTGACGCCCTGCCGTCCATTGCTAATAAACGCCCGCAGCGTGGAGAGATCGGGTTTATCATCGCCGAGCGCGACAATAACGACAAAAGCCTCGCCGTTCATCGGCACAAACGCCTGCGTACCTAAAGGATGACGTTCCAGTTCATGTACCACAATAGGCATCGCGGCCGGTTGCGCCCTGTTAATACTGATCAGCGTGCGATCCTGCTCCAGAACTTCAACCTTCGCCAGGTCGTGATATCGCTCAACTAACCCGTTGTTTATATGAAAAAAGTCACGTTCCTGCGTCTCAATAACATCGCCATAAGCGCTGAACGTCTTCTGATCTAACGGTAATACCTCAAGTTTCATTATTTTTCCCTTGTAGCTCGATTCCGTTTAACCGCGGTTTGGACTCTGTCCGGTTTCAATACCATGCAATCTAAAACCTTCGGGATTTAACATCAACATAAAAGTTGGAATATTTTTCCAAAAGTAGATTTAGACCACAAATCAAACATGGCTATTATGTAAAACTACTTAAAAATCATAGGAAAACAATTCTGGTTTTATCAGGATCGTAAGGAGGCGTCTGACGATGTTTGACCCGGAAACACTGCGTACCTTTATCAGCGTTGCCGAAACGGGGAGTTTCTCCAAAGCGGCGGAGCGCCTGTGTAAAACCACGGCAACCATTAGCTACCGCATCAAACTGCTGGAGGAAAATACCGGCGTAGGACTGTTCTTTCGCACAACGCGAAGCGTCTCGTTGACGGCGGCGGGCTCTCACCTTCTCTCTCAGGCAAAAGACTGGCTTGCGTGGCTGGATAGCATGCCTGACGAGCTACGCCAGGTTAACGACGGCGTAGAGCGTCAGGTCAATATTGTGGTGAATAACCTGCTCTATAGCCCGCAAGCGGTCGCCAGTCTCTTATCGTGGCTTAATGCGCGTTACCCTTTCACTCAGTTTCACTTTTCCCGGCAAATTTATATGGGCGTCTGGGATTCGCTCCTGTATGAAGGTTTTTCGCTGGCAATTGGCGTAACTGGCACCGAGCCGTTGGCTAATACCTTTATGCTCGACCCTTTAGGTTCCGTACAATGGCGTTTTGTGATGTCCGCGGATCATCCTTTAGCTCACGTCAGCGGGCCTCTAACAGAAGCGCAGTTGCGCCGTTTCCCGGCAATTAATATCGAAGACAGCGCGCGTACGCTGACCAAACGTGTAGCCTGGCGCCTTCCGGGGCAGAAGGAAATTATCGTGCCTGATATGGAAACCAAAATCGCCGCTCATCTGGCAGGCGTCGGTATCGGTTTTGTCCCGCAGCCGCTTTGTCAAACGCTGATCGACAAAAACGAACTGGTGAGCTGTACCATCCCTACGATGCGTCCGCCCTCACCGTTAAGCCTCGCCTGGCATAAATTTGGCGGAGGCAAAGCGGTAGAAGACATTGTGAAATTATTTACCCAACGACAACCCGAAATAGCCGATTTTTTATCCATTTTCAACACGGTACGCTGTTAAAAATCAAGCCACTTTGCGAATTGGCGCGTAAAATAACGCAAGGGATGATTTGAGGTTACGTTTTACGTTATGCAAGACAGACAAAAAGCACAGGACTATCGCGCGCTCCTCCTTGCCGATACGCCTTTAATTGATGTACGCGCGCCGATTGAGTTTGAACAGGGCGCCATGCCGGGCGCTATCAACCTGCCATTGATGATGGATGACGAGCGGGCCGCCGTCGGCACCTGCTACAAACGTCAGGGCGCGGATGCGGCGTTAGCGTTGGGGCATCGGCTGGTTTGCGGCGACATTCGCCAGCAGCGGCTTGAGGCCTGGAAAGCCGCGTATCAACGTTTCCCCAACGGGTATCTGTGCTGCGCGCGCGGCGGTCAGCGGTCACATATCGTACAACGTTGGCTGCAAGAAACAGGGATTGACTGCCCGCTTATTGAAGGCGGCTATAAAGCGCTGCGCCAGACAGCAATTCAGGCGACCTGGCAACTGGCGCAAAAACCGATACTTTTAATTGGCGGCTGTACGGGCAGCGGCAAAACGCAACTGGTGCGACAACAGCCCAACGGCGTGGATCTGGAAGGTCTCGCGCGTCATCGCGGCTCCTCTTTTGGCCGCACGCTGAAACCCCAACTCAGCCAGGCCAGTTTTGAAAACAAACTTGCCGTTGAATTGCTGAAAATTAACGCGCGTCAGACGCTAAAAAGGTGGGTACTGGAAGATGAAGGGCGAACGATCGGCGCCAACCATCTGCCTGAGTGTTTACGCGAAAGAATGGCGCAGGCCCCCATTGCGGTAGTGGAAGATCCGTTTGCGCTTCGTCTGGAACGACTGCGTGAAGAGTATTTCATCCGTATGCATCACGACTTCACCCACGCCTACGGCGATGAAGCCGGTTGGCAGGCGTATAGTGAATATCTTCATCATGGACTGTTCGCTATTCGCCGCCGTCTGGGGTTGCAACGCTTTGCCGAACTGACGGACACGCTGGATAGGGCGCTGGCGGAGCAATTATCCAGCGGCAGCACCGGCGGCCATATGGCATGGCTGGTTCCGCTACTTAACGAATATTACGACCCAATGTATCGCTATCAACTGGAGAAAAAAGCCGCGAATATCGTTTTTCGCGGCACATGGCAAGACGTTGCCAACTGGCTAAAAGCGCAATAGCTTATTTTTATTGCCGGCTGACGCTACATTGAGCCGGCTTAGTGTCTGTCGCGCTTGTCGGCACGTTTTGCCAGCCAGTCGCCCAGCATCTGAACGACCTGAACCAGCACAATCAGCGCCACTACGGTAACAACCATCACTTCGGTTTCGTAACGGTAGTAGCCATAGCGAATCGCCAGGTCGCCTACCCCGCCGCCGCCGACAATCCCGGCCATCGCCGAGTAGCCGATTAAGCTTACCAATGTAATCGTCAGGCCGCGCAGCAGCCCTGCGCTGGCTTCCGGCAACAGTACGGTACAGATAATACGCATCGGACTAGCGCCGAATGCCAGCGCCGCCTCAATAATCCCTTTATCAACTTCACGGAGCGCGCTATCTACCAGGCGTGCATAAAACGCGATTGCGGCCACCGACAGCGGGACGGAGGCTGCAATCGGGCCAATCGTATTACCCAGCAAAAGCTGCGTTAGCGGCAGTAACAGCACCAGTAAAATAACAAATGGCACCGAGCGGATAATATTCACCAGAACCGAGGCGACGAGATAAATAAAACGGTTCTGCCAGAACAGATGACGATCAGTGACAAAAATCAGAAAACCGAGCGGTAGACCGCCAAGAATCGCCAGCACCGTTGAAATACTCAACATCTGGAAAGTTTCATTGAACGCCAGCGTTAAATCCGGCAATAAATCATCCACGGATCACCTCCACCTGTGCGGTACGTTGACGGATATGCTCCACGGCGGCGGCCACCGCCGTTGGATTATGCGGCGCGGTTAATTGCACCACCAGAATGCCCAACGCGCGTTCGCCGATATATTCAATCTTGCCATGCAGGATATTGACCGCGACGCCAAACGTGATCGCCACCTCCGACAGTACCGGCTGCTCCGCCGAATCGCCGATAAACAAAATTTTCAGCAACTGCCCGGGCAGGTGTTCCCGTAAACGTTCCGGCAGGGTCAAATTAAGGGTATGAGACACCAGTTGCTGTGTGAAAGCGTGTTGCGGGTGGGCAAACACATCAAACACCTCGCCCGATTCCACAACCTTACCGCCCGACATCACCGCCACGCGATCGCAAATAGATTTGATCACGTTCATTTCATGGGTGATCAGCACAATAGTAATCCCGAGCTGTGCGTTGATCTGTCTGAGCAGGGCCAGAATCGTGGCGGAAGTTTCCAGATCCAGAGCGGAAGTCGGTTCGTCACATAGCAACACATCCGGATGGTTAGCGATGGCGCGGGCTATCCCCACCCGCTGTTTTTGCCCGCCGCTGAGCTGTACCGGAAAACGGTTCGCTTTATCGGCAAGGCCCACCAGCGTTAAAATTTCCGCCACTCGCGGCGCGATTTTGCTGCGTTCCCAGCCAGCCGCTTTCAGGCTAAACGCAACGTTTTGCGCCACTGTCCGGGTATGCATTAAGTTAAAATGCTGGAAAATCATACCAATACGCTGCCGCGCCTGGCGTAACGCTTTTCCGTCCAGCGCCGAGATTTCCACGCCGTTGACGTTGACGCGCCCCTGGCTGGGACGCGTTAAGGCGTTCAGGGTACGCAGCAGAGTGCTTTTTCCTGCGCCGCTGGTACCAACAATGCCAAAAATCTCGCCCGCGGCGATATGCAGGCTCACATCATCCACCGCGCGCGTGGGGGTACCGCGACCGGCGGTAAAATCGACGCAGACTTTTTCTATTTCAATCATATTCACCTCAGAAATTGGGGATGGCCACCGCTGCGATCAGGGTGTCGCGGTCATCCATTCCGGTTTCTGGAAGGCGCTATAAATATTCTTTGGATCGTCGATGACCGCGCGATAAGCCGGCGATTTCACCGCCTCGACAATATCTTTGGCAAACGGCTTATCGGCATCTTCACTGCGTACCGCAATGATATTTTTCAGATTCTCATCCAGGTGTTCCTGCTTAATCGCGCTGGAGAGATCCAGTCCTGCCGCCACCGCAAAGTTCCCGTTAACCAGCGCGCCGGTCACGCCATCCAGCGTGCGCGGTAGCTGTGCGGCTTCCAGCGGTTTGAAAACCAGTCCTTTTGGATTGCTGGCGATATCTCGTTCAGAGGCTTTGGTCGGATCGATATTGTCCTTAATCGTGATAAGCCCCAACGATTGCAGGAAGCGAAGGCCGCGCGCCAGGTTGGTCGGATCGTTGGAGAGGGTAATAATGTCCCCTTTTTTAAGCGCATCCAGACTGTTGATTTTACGTGAATAGAAGCCCATCCCGGCGGTCGGTACCACAATAAGTTTGCTGAGCTTCAGCCCTTTGTCAGCGGTGAATTTGTCAAAATAGAGGGTATGTTGAAAGAGGTTGGCGTCAATGCTGCCGTTAGCTAACGCCATATTGGGCTGGACATAGTCGCTAAACTCGCGCACCACGACCTTATACCCTTTTTCTTTTAATGTCGGCGCAATCGCCTGCTTCACCATGTCGCCATACGGCCCTGGCGCGACGCCAAATACGATCGTTTGCGGGGAACTATCGGCATGGGCAAACTGTAATCCGCAGGCCAGTAATAGCGTGCTGGCCGCAATGCGTAAACTCTGACGCAATCCCATAATTTCTCCATTTTAAATAGTGTGATGCTGTGCCGGATGCCGTTCATGCGGCATCGTCTGTTTTGGCCCAAACGAAAGGCTATTTCTTAACATGACACAGATCACAGCCTGCTGTCCTTGAAATTATTTCATGATGTTTCCTGGTGTGTCGTTAAATGTACGAGGCAGGCGCTCAGGCGTGTGTCAGGCGGGAATGGCGTAAAGGGAAATGCCGGATAAGACGTCTTAACGCCAACATCCGGCACAGGAAAACGCTTTAGAAATCGTAACGCAGACGCACCAGGTTCATATCGCCCAGATTGTCAGTGCTGGAGGTGAAAACATGTTCATAATCAACGCGGAAACCATAATCCAGTTGGAAGGTGATCCCCACGCCGTTATCGGTGCGCAGATAGTCGCGGCCATTCACATATTCAATGCGGTCGCCCATAAAGTACGGTTGAATAGCTTTCACGGCATACTGACCAATCGGGAAAGCGTAACCGACAAAATATTCCAGACCCCACGCATCGCCGGCAAAGTAATCATTCACAGACACTTTTTTGGTCGTCATAAAGTTCTGATACCAACCGCCGCCTGCGGCGATAGTCCAGTTTTCCGGCGTCCAGCTTAACGCGGTACCGACAATATTTTGATCGTAAGTTTTATTGCCGTTGCCGCGCATCTCCGCACGGGTATAGTTCCATGCCGTCCCCCAGGTCAGATCGTCGGTGAGATGGTAATCCGCGCCTAAAGAACCGCCGCCTTTACGTTTGTAATTCAGACCGTTATTGGCATTATAATCGTCGCTGAACAGATAAGACGCGTAGAGATCGACATTGCCAATGCTTTTCTTATACTTCAATGACTTACGCGTACGGTAAGAACCATCGTAGTCGCCGTTAATCCCGTTGCCCGGCGCCTGACCTATCATGTCGTAATCCCAGATATCGGTTTTTACGCCCACCACATCGTAATAAATGCTGTTCTGTTGACCGAAGGTCAGCGTTCCCCACGTCGCGCTCTTGAAGCCGGTATACAGCATACGGCGAGTGGTATCAGTCGCGCCCTTCGCATAATGATTATCCCAGTCAAATACCGCAGGGATATTGACGCCCAGCTCGTAATAGCTAATCCAACTGATATCATCAAACAGATAATAATCCGCGGCGAAGCGGAAACGCGTCCCGCCATCAAAACCATTACGTTTATAACCGTTCGCGCCGTCATTGCCGGTCATATTCTGGAACTGCGGACGAATACTCCCGCCAACGGTGAAATTGAGTCGGCTGAGTGGATTACCCGCCTGGGGATCTTGTTTTAAAACGGTGATTTCCGCCTGAGTAGCGAAAGGCATGAAAGCCACTGCCGCGCCGATCGATGCCGCCAACGCTGTTATTTTAATTGTCATTATATTTTCCTTGATAGATAGCCAATCCAAATCATTTAGCAGGCAAATAATAACTGTTATAAAACCTTACGTGTTGTGTATTTTTTAATGATTTGTGCTACTAAAAATCAAGGAGTTATCAATTTGTGCGACTAAAAAAGTACGCGCCGTTTTAAAAACCGGCGCGAAATTATTCACATCATGAATCATCCGCTAAACTGTCGGAATAGCGCTTTGCCTTTCAGCAAACGAACGCCAAGCCAGCCGCCGCATACGGAAAGCAGCAGCGCGCCGCAAAACGGCAGTGCGCCCCATAAACGCCAGTCCGGCTCCCAGGGGAAATCAAAAACGTTAATTTGTAAGATCGCCAGCGCCGTCTCCGCGCCAATCGCGGCGACCAACCCGGCAACTAACCCCAGCATGGCGAATTCGCACCAGAGTGTGGTACGCAACAGTTTCTTTCCGGCTCCTAACGTGCGCCACACCACCAGCTCCTGATGGCGCTGACGCATCCCGACCTGTACCTGGGCCAGTAATAGCAACATGCCGCAGAGGGTGACTAGCACAACCATCACCTCCAGCGCCCGACTGACCTGCTCCAGCACCTGTCCCACCTGTTTCAGGATCGCCCCGATATCTAACAGGCTGACGGTAGGAAACTCGCGGTTAAGCTGCGTTAACATGCCGTTGCCATTCTCCCAGCGAAAACTGGTCAACCAGCTTTGCGGTTGCCCGTCCAGCGCCCCGGAAGGAAAAATGAAGAAAAAGTTGGGCCGCAGGCTTTCCCAGTCCACTTGACGCAAGCTGGTGACTTTAGCGCTAAATGCCTGGGTATCGCCCATAAAGGTTACGCTATCGCCGAGTTTGACGTTCAGCCGCTTCGCCAGCCCCTCCTCCATAGAGACTTCGCCCGATTTTGGTGGCCAGTGACCGGCGACCAGCGGATTATGCGCCGGGCGCGTATCCTGCCAGGTCAAATTCAGTTCACGGTTGAGCGACTCATCCTGCTGACCTTCCGTCGGATTACCGTTTATCTTCGTTAACCGCGCCCGCACAATCGGATAAAACGTCTGCGGAATCACCTGATGTTCCGCCAAAAAGGCTTTCAGCGGCGCGACCTGCTCTGAAGCAATATTGATAAGGAAATAGTTCGGACTTTCCGGCGGGAGCTGCTGTTGCCAGCGATCAAGGAGGTCGCCGCGCAGCACCAGCAAGAGCGCCAGCAGCATAAACGAAAGCGAAAACGCCGAAAGCTGACTCAACGTTGACCACGGCTGACGCAGAAGTCGGCTGACGGCCAGACGCAGCGGTAGCGACGTCAACGTCATGCCGCGCAGCACGTTAAGCAGCATCCAGCCCACCAGACCGCACAGCAGCGCCAGTATCACGGCGCCCGCCAGAACCGCCCACAACAGCATACTTCCGCCCATCAATCCGGCGAGCAGCGCCACCACGACGGCGCAGGCGACAGGCAAATAAATTTTTAACGGCCAGACGCGAGCGACAACGTCGCGGCGCAGCACCCGTAGCGGCTGGGTCGCCAGCAACAATCGATAAGGCCGTAAACCGACCAGCAGAGAGATGACCGTCATCGCGCCCAGCGCCCACAGCCAGGGCCACAGGCTGGCGGGCGGCAAATCGGCGGGCAGTACCGGTTTTAGCAGCACCAGCAATATGTTTTCAAACAGTAACCCAATCGCGCCTCCCGTGACGGCGGAAAGCCCCAGCACCGTCAACCACTGTCCGATGATAAGTTTACGTAACTGGGTCCGGCCCGCGCCCAACGTTTTTAAAATCGCCACCAGATCGTAGCGGCTACGGCAGTAATGGCTCATCGCCACCGCGACGGCAGCTACCGCCAGCAGTAGCGTTAATAACGCCGAAAGCAGCAAAAA
This sequence comes from Salmonella sp. 5800, assembly GCF_046558195.1. Taxonomy (NCBI): domain Bacteria; kingdom Pseudomonadati; phylum Pseudomonadota; class Gammaproteobacteria; order Enterobacterales; family Enterobacteriaceae; genus Salmonella; species Salmonella sp. 5800. The sequence continues at coordinate 234,379 of NZ_JBGDOX010000002.1, forward strand.
CTGCTGCGAACGTTCGAGCGATTTCCCCAATGCCCCGTCATCCTGCTCCAGTCCGTACCAGCGATGTTCCGGTTTAAGCTGCGGTAACAGCCAGCTTTCATAGCCAGCAAGCTGTTGCGGCGTTCCGCCGAATTTATACCGCCACATCACGCGGCTCCCCGGCTGTATCGCACCGGTTTTTGCCACATCGGCCATATTCATCATCAGACGCGGCGCCATCTGAAAAGGGTTAAACCCGGAATCCGGCTCCTGCACCACTTCACCGGCAATACGCAAGGTCACGTCGCCGACATCAATGGTATCGCCCGTTTTCAAATTAAGCAGCGCCATCAGACGCGGCGCCAGCAGTACGCTACCCGGCTGCGGTTTCACTCCGCCTGGACGGGTTTGCAATTCGCCGTACATCGGATAAACGCTATCTACCGCCTTCACGCTGGCCAGTTGCGGCGTATCGCCGGCAAACGTCATGGTCGCAAAGGTTAACTGCTCGCCCACGTTAAGGCCGCGTTTACGCGCCTCTTCAAGCCAGGCCTTCGGTACCTCCCGCGAACTTTGCAGCGTCCGATCGCCTGCCATAAACTCGCGGCTTTGCTGACTTAACCCTTTTTCCATCCGGTCGCTAATACTGCCGAGCGCCAGTACGCAGGCCACCGCCAGACTCAACGCCAGCCAGACAATAATCAGCGACGGCGAGCGCCATTCGCGCCAGAACCAGCGAGCTATCATGCCTCCTCCTGTAACTGACCGTTGACCAACCGCAGCCGCCGGTCGCAGCGCGCCGCCAGCGCCGGGTCGTGCGTCACCAGAATCAGCGTGGTGCCGTGTTCGCGGTTAAGCGAAAATAACAGGTCGGCGATTTTATCTCCGGTCTGACGGTCAAGGTTGCCCGTCGGCTCATCGGCAAACAGCACATCAGGACGCCCGTTAAACGCGCGCGCCAGCGCTACGCGCTGCTGTTCGCCGCCGGAAAGCTGTGCCGGAAGGTGGTCAAGCCGTTTTCCCAGTCCCAGTTGTTCGAGCAGCGCTTTCGCCCCCGCCTTACTCTGACCGCTGTTTTCACCGCGTAGCAGGGCCGGTAGTTCAACGTTTTCCAGCGCGTTAAGCGTAGGAATAAGCATGAAGGATTGAAAAACAAAACCGACATGCTGAGCGCGAAGCTGCGCCCGCGCCTCTTCGTCCATCTGGTGAAGCGGTTTCCCCACCAGACTGACCTCTCCGCTACTGCCGTCATCCAGTCCGGCGAGAATCGCCAGCAGCGTAGATTTTCCCGATCCTGATTCGCCAATCAGCGCAATGGTTTCACCGCGTTTGACAACCAGTTCAACTCCGGTAAGGATGGAAAGCTCATGCTCACCCTGACCGACGGACTTCCTGAGACGATGAACTTCAACACTGTTTTCCGCTGGCATTTGCCCTTCCTGTTTTTGATCCTGTTAACTTTCCGTGCCGCCGCCGCAGACACCTTATTAATTCTGGGCGATAGTCTCAGCGCCGGTTACCGTATGGCCGCCAGCGCGGCATGGCCGTCGCTCCTTAATGATAAATGGCAAAACAAAACGTCGGTCGTTAATGCCAGTATAAGCGGTGATACCTCGCAGCAGGGACTGGCGCGTTTGCCGGCGCTGTTGCAACAGCATCACCCGCGCTGGGTAGTGGTGGAACTTGGCGGCAACGATGGCCTACGCGGTTTTGCGCCTGCGCAAACCGAACAGACGCTACGTAAAATCATTCAGACGGTGAAAGCCGCCGATGCCCAACCGTTACTGATGCAAATTCATCTGCCCGCTAACTACGGTCGCCGTTATAATGAATCCTTTAGCGCCATTTATCCTAAGCTCGCCAAAGAGTTCGATATTCCTCTGTTACCGTTTTTTATGGAAGAGGTATATCTGAAACCGCAGTGGATGCAGGATGACGGCATTCATCCCAACCGCGACGCCCAGCCGTTTATTGCCGACTGGATGGCGAAGCAGTTGACCCCTTTTCTCTCCTGAATAATTCGAGTTGCATGAAGGCGGCACGTAAGAGAATTTCCAGGAGCATAGATACCTATGTGACTGGAGTAAACGAACGCACAGGCAACTTGAAGTATGACGGATATAGTTAACCACGACTCTTAAATCAACGGAGATCCTGACAGGTAAAGTTATGCAAAAATCGGTCTTAATAACAGGATGTTCCAGCGGAATCGGTCTGGACAGCGCGCTTGAACTTAAACGCCAGGGCTTTCAAATCCTGGCGGGCTGCCGCAAACCTGATGATGTCGCCCGGATGAACAGTATGGGATTTACCGGCGTGTTGATCGATCTCGACTCCCCTGAAAGCGTGGATCGTGCCGCCGATGAAGTGATCGCCCTGACCGATAATCGTCTGTATGGGATCTTTAACAATGCCGGCTACGGCGTATATGGCCCCCTTTCCACCATCAGCCGTGAGCAGATGGAGCAACAGTTTTCCAGTAATTTCTTCGGTGCGCATCAGCTTACTATGCGCTTACTTCCCGCCATGTTGCCGCATGGTGAAGGACGCATTGTGATGACCTCATCGGTGATGGGGCTGATTTCCACCCCAGGGCGCGGCGCTTACGCCGCCAGCAAATATGCGCTCGAAGCCTGGTCTGACGCGCTACGTATGGAGCTACGGCACACAGGCATTAAAGTGAGCCTGATAGAACCGGGGCCGATTCGTACCCGTTTTACGGATAACGTTAACCAGACGCAGCGTGATAAACCGGTAGAAAATCCCGGCATCGCCGCACGTTTCACCCGCGATCCTGACGCGGTAGTAGCGAAAGTCCGTCATGCTTTTGCAAGCGATAAACCCAGGCTGCGCTATCCCGTTACGCTGGTCACCTGGGCGGTGATGGCGCTGAAACGCCTATTGCCGGGCCGGATGCTGGATAAAATTTTACAAAGCTGAGTTGAAGCGCGCCCGTCAGCCCCCATGTAAACGTGACACAGACAAAAGAGAGCGACGCCATGTCCGTACAGAACATTGTCAATATTAATGAATCCAACCTGCAGCAGACCTTAGAGCAGTCCATGACCACGCCGGTACTGTTCTATTTCTGGTCTGAACGCAGCCAACACTGTCTGCAATTAACGCCAGTGCTGGAAAGTCTGGCTGCCCAGTACCACGGTCAGTTTATTCTGGCAAAGCTGGACTGCGACGCCGAACAGATGATCGCCGCTCAGTTTGGTCTGCGCGCCATCCCGACTGTCTATCTGTTCCAGAATGGCCAACCGGTCGATGGTTTCCAGGGGCCGCAGCCGGAAGAGGCGATCCGCGCTCTGCTGGATAAAGTACTACCGCGCGAAGAAGAGCTAAAAGCGCAACAAGCGATGCAGTTAATGCAGGAGGGCAACTACATTGACGCTCTGCCGTTGCTCAAAGACGCCTGGCAGCTCTCTTCGCAGAACAGTGAGATTGGCCTGTTACTGGCGGAAGCGCAAATTGCGCTGAACCGTTCTGAAGAGGCCGAAGCGGTATTAAAAACTATCCCGCTACAGGATCAGGATACCCGTTATCAGGGGCTGGTTGCGCAGATCGAACTGCTTAAACAGGCGGCGGATACGCTGGAAATTCAGCAACTTCAGCAGCAAGTCGCGGAGAATCCGCAGGATGCGGCTTTGGCAACGCAACTGGCGTTGCAGTTGCACCAGGTCGGACGTAATGAAGAAGCGCTGGAATTGCTGTTCAGCCATCTGAGAAAAGATCTTACCGCCGCCGAGGGACAGACGCGCAAAACCTTCCAGGAGATCCTTGCCGCGCTCGGCACCGGCGACGCGCTGGCGTCGAAATACCGCCGCCAGTTGTACGCGCTACTGTATTAATCCTCTCTTGCCTGATGGCGCGCTTATCTGGCCTACCTGTCGTCCTCAGGCCGGATAAGGCGCTTGCGCCATCATCCGGCCACTATCATGATTTCTTGAGCGGCATCACTACCAACTGATGACGCGAATTATAGAACTTCCGGTAGGTTAAATAGCAGGCAATGATGGTAGACAGGCTGGCTGTCGACAACAGCATAAACGTTACCATAATTTGATATTTAATCGCTTTTACCGGATCGATCCCGGCAAAAATCAGCCCGGACATCATCCCCGGCAGGCTCACCAGCCCAACGGTCTTTGCCGAGTCGATCGTCGGGATAAGCGATGCGCGGATGCTATCGCGGATAAGCCCGGCGGAAGCCATTTTCGGCGTTGCGCCCAAACTTAATTTTTCCTGGATTTGCTGCTGCTCGCTATGAAAACGCAGCCCCAGTTGGTTGTAGCACAGCCCTACCGCCACCATCGCATTGCCGGCAACCATGCCAGCGATGGGAATCACCTGCATCGGCGCAAATTCAATCGAACCGGTAAGCACCAGTACCGTCAGCGTTAGTCCGGCGCCGACGGTGATGGCGATAAACGAGGAGAGAAATGCCTTATCGATATATTTACTGCGCTTTTGCGCGTTCCAGGCGGCGTTAAAACAGATGAACAGTACCATCAGCAGCGTCAGGGCGGCATGATTAACGCCAAAGATGTATTTCAGTACATAGCCGACAATAATGAGCTGTATCACCGCCCGGCATACGCTCCACAGAATATCTTTTTCCAGCGCCAGCTTTTCCTTGTGACTGATGAGCATCGCGACCACCACCAGCAGCATCGATAACGCCAGCGAGGTATTGGTAATATTATGCTCGTTCATAACGCGCCTCCTGCATCTCTCCGGCAGATGGCGTTAACGTTATCACCTTATCCGCGTGTTGAATTTCATCTTTATCATGCGTTACCCACAAGACAGCGACCTGCTTATCGCGAACATAGCGATGAATAATATCATTTACATTCCGTTTGTTATGTTCATCCAGCGCGCTGGTTATTTCGTCGAGTAACAGTATTTTCGGCAGAAACTGTAGATTACGAATTAGAGCAATACGCTGTTTTTCCCCGCCGGAAAGCGCGGCAATCGGTTTTTGCAGAATCGTCTCCGGCAGTTCAAAACGCGCCAGATCGTCTGCGAAGGCTGTCGGCTGCGGGCGCTGATGGCGAATTTGCCAGGGAAAAATCAGGTTATCGTAAACCGTATCGCCAAATAGCGCTGGCGTCTGAGCGCAATAAGAAACCTGCTGGCGATAGGCTTCCGGACTCAGAGTAGTAATATCCCGCCCCTCAAAAAGAATCACGCCGATATCAGGGCTTATTAACGAGGCCACCATTTTCAACAACGTACTTTTTCCGCAGCCAGAAGGACCGGTAATTAACTTAAATTCGCCGCGTTGCAGCGTAAAACTGATGTTATTCACTATTTTTGTCGTCGCAGTCCGGTAACCGACCTGCTTTAACTCAAGCAACATGCTACGTTCTGTCATTTATTGCGCATCCGTTGTTCATATTTTTATAGCGATAGTGTATCCCTGTAATTAATAAGGGGGGAACATGCTTTACTGAATCAGGTATAATTCGCTTAATTCGTCAGCAAAATCGGTTTATGGACAACGCAACAGGAGGTTTAGCTATGCTCATTCTTATCCCTATTCTCATTTTCGTCGCGCTGGTGATCGTCGGCGCGGGCGTCAAAATCGTTCCGCAGGGATACCAGTGGACGGTGGAGCGCTTTGGACGTTACACCAAAACCCTGCAGCCGGGATTAAGCCTTGTTGTACCGTTTATGGACAGAATTGGCCGCAAGATCAATATGATGGAGCAAGTGCTGGATATTCCGTCGCAGGAGGTGATCTCAAAAGATAACGCCAACGTCACTATCGATGCGGTCTGTTTTATTCAGGTTATTGATGCGCCGCGCGCCGCTTATGAAGTCAGTAACCTGGAACTGGCGATCATTAACCTGACCATGACCAATATCCGTACGGTGCTCGGTTCGATGGAGCTGGATGAAATGCTCTCCCAGCGCGACAGCATCAACACGCGGCTGCTGCATATTGTCGATGAAGCCACCAATCCGTGGGGAATTAAAGTTACCCGTATCGAAATTCGCGATGTCCGCCCGCCCGCGGAATTGATCTCCTCTATGAACGCCCAGATGAAAGCGGAACGTACCAAACGCGCCTATATCCTTGAGGCCGAAGGGGTACGTCAGGCGGAAATCCTGAAAGCCGAGGGGGAAAAACAGTCGCAGATTCTGAAAGCCGAAGGCGAACGTCAGTCCGCTTTCCTGCAGGCGGAAGCGCGCGAACGTTCCGCCGAAGCGGAAGCCCGCGCTACGCAGATGGTGTCTGAAGCCATCGCCGCCGGGGATATTCAGGCGATAAACTACTTCGTGGCGCAGAAATACACCGAAGCGTTACAGCAAATCGGCTCGGCGAATAACAGCAAAGTGGTCATGATGCCGCTGGATGCCAGCAGTCTGATGGGCGCTATCGCCGGGATCAGCGAGCTGGTTAAGGACAGCGCCAGCGAACGGAAAAAAGCATGATAGCGATGATTCTGGTACATCCGCATATCTTCTGGCTTAGCCTCGGCGGCCTGTTGTTGGCTGCGGAAATGCTCGGCGGTAACGGCTATTTGCTGTGGAGCGGCGTGGCGGCAGTGATTACCGGCTTAACCGTCTGGCTCTTACCGCTCGGCTGGGAATGGCAGGGCGTGCTGTTTGCGGCCTTAACGTTACTGGCGGCCTGGCTTTGGTGGCGCTGGCTGGCGCGTCGCGTGCGGGAACAAAAGCCGACCGACAGCCGCCTTAACCAACGCGGACAACAACTGGTAGGCCGCCGGTTTATGCTTGATGCCGCGTTAGTGAACGGACGGGGTCATATGCGAGTCGGCGACAGCTCGTGGCCGGTATGCGCTGACGAAGACCTGCGCGCAGGTACGCATGTCGAAGTGATCGCCGTGGAAGGCATCACCTTACGCATTCGTGCCGTTTAATCAACGTGGCTTTTGCGCCTTGTGATGACAGCAGCCGGAAAGATTATCAATAATCGGGCAGTCGGCGCTGTCATCGCCGGGACAACTCTCCGCCAACGCCAGCAGTTGATCGCGCATTGATTGCAGCTCGCTGATATGGCGCTCGATCTCCGCGACCTTTTCCAGCGTCCGCTTTTTCACATCTGCGCTATGGCGTCGCGGATCGTTAAACAGATTGACCAGTTCGCCACACTCTTCCAGATTAAACCCCACCTGCCTCGCCTGTCGCAGCAACGTCAGCTCGTTTAAATGCTTCTGCGTGTAGGTGCGATAACCATTTTCGCTACGTAATGGCGGCGTCACCAGCCCTTTCTCTTCATAAAACCGAATGGCTTTGCTGGTTAAACCGGTTTTTTTCGCCACATCGCTAATATTCATATTTCCCCCTTGACCTTAACCTTGCTGGAAGGTTTAACCTTTATCACAGTGAGTCACTACGATTACTAAGGTCAATGAATTGATGACCAATCATAAAGGAGTTTTTACTATGTCTCAAACTATCGACCTGACCCTGGACGGTTTGTCCTGCGGTCATTGCGTTAAACGCGTGAAAGAAAGTCTTGAACAACGTCCGGATGTTGAGCTGGCGGACGTTACCGTAACCGAAGCGCACGTTACCGGTACCGCCAGTGCGGACTCGTTAATTGAAACCATCAAACAGGCCGGGTATGGCGCGACGTTAAGCCACCCAAAGGCTAAACCGCTGACGGAGTCATCAATCCCGTCGGAAGCACTGGCAGCGGTTCCTCATGAGCTTCCGGTAGCGACGGCCGATGAAGAAAGCCAACAGTTGCTGTTAAGCGGCATGAGCTGCGCCAGTTGTGTCACCCGCGTACAACATGCGCTACAAAGCGTACCGGGCGTCACGCAGGCACGGGTAAACCTGGCGGAACGCACTGCGCTGGTGATGGGCAGCGCGTCCGCCGCTGATTTAGTGCAGGCGGTGGAAAAAGCCGGCTACGGCGCAGAGGCGATTGAAGATGACATCAAACGCCGCGAGCGCCAGCAGGAAACCGCCATCGCCACCATGAAACGTTTTCGCTGGCAGGCAATCGTCGCCCTGGCGGTCGGTATACCGGTCATGGTCTGGGGGATGATCGGCGATAACATGATGGTGACCGGCGACAACCGCAGCCTGTGGCTGGCTATTGGCCTGATCACGCTTGCGGTGATGGTCTTTGCGGGCGGTCACTTTTACCGTAACGCGTGGAAAAGCCTGCTGAACGGCACGGCGACGATGGATACGCTGGTGGCGCTCGGCACCGGGGTCGCCTGGCTCTACTCCATGAGCGTCAACCTGTGGCCGCAGTGGTTCCCGATGGAAGCGCGGCACCTCTATTACGAAGCCAGCGCGATGATTATCGGTCTGATTAATCTCGGACACATGCTGGAAGCGCGCGCCCGTCAGCGTTCCTCAAAAGCGCTGGAAAAATTACTCGATCTCACCCCGCCCACCGCACGCGTCGTGTCAGAAGACGGCGAAAAAAGCGTCCCGTTGGCGGACGTTCAGCCAGGGATGCTACTGCGGCTAACTACCGGCGATCGCGTGCCGGTGGATGGCGAAATTACCCAGGGCGAAGCGTGGCTTGATGAAGCCATGCTGACCGGCGAACCTATTCCGCAGCAAAAAGGCGAAGGCGACAGCGTTCATGCCGGCACCGTCGTCCAGGACGGCAGCGTCCTGTTCCGCGCCAGCGCGGTGGGCAGTCATACCACGCTGTCACGCATTATTCGCATGGTACGCCAGGCGCAAAGCAGTAAACCGGAAATTGGCCAACTGGCCGATAAAATCTCCGCGGTATTCGTTCCCGTCGTCGTGGCCATTGCGCTGTTCAGCGCCGCTATCTGGTATTTCTTCGGGCCGGCGCCGCAAATTGTTTATACGCTGGTCATCGCCACCACCGTACTGATTATCGCCTGCCCTTGCGCATTAGGCCTGGCGACGCCAATGTCGATTATTTCCGGCGTAGGCCGCGCTGCCGAATTCGGCGTGCTGGTACGCGACGCCGATGCCCTGCAACGCGCCAGTACGTTGGATACCCTCGTTTTTGATAAAACCGGGACGCTGACGGAAGGCAAGCCGCAAGTGGTGGCGGTAAAAACCTTTAACGGCGTTGAGGAAGCTCAGGCATTACGTCTGGCAGCCGCGCTCGAACAAGGCTCCAGCCACCCGCTGGCCCATGCGATTCTGGAAAAAGCCGGCGACGATAAACTGCCGCAGGTGAACGGTTTCAGAACGCTGCGCGGACTGGGCGTCAGCGGTGAAGCGGAAGGTCATCAACTGCTTCTGGGGAACCAGGCGTTGCTGAACGAACAGCACGTCGCCACGGATGATATGACGGCGGAAATCACCGCGCAGGCCTCGCAAGGCTCTACTCCGGTCCTGCTGGCGATTGACGGTAAAGCGGCGGCGTTACTGGCGGTACGCGATCCATTGCGCAGCGATAGTATTGCCGCGCTTGAACGCCTGCACAACGCCGGATACCGTCTGGTAATGCTCACCGGGGATAACCCAACGACGGCTAACGCGATTGCCAAAGAAGCGGGCATTGATGAAGTCATTGCGGGCGTTCTGCCGGATGGCAAAGCTGATGCGATTAAACGTCTGCAAAGCCAGGGGCGTCAGGTCGCGATGGTCGGCGATGGTATCAACGATGCGCCCGCGCTGGCGCAGGCGGACGTCGGTATCGCGATGGGCGGCGGCAGTGATGTGGCGATTGAAACCGCGGCGATTACGCTGATGCGCCATAGTCTGATGGGCGTGGCGGATGCGCTGGCCATTTCGCGCGCGACGTTGCGCAATATGAAGCAAAACCTGCTTGGCGCATTTATCTACAACAGCATTGGTATCCCGGTGGCCGCCGGTATTCTGTGGCCGTTTACCGGTACCTTGTTAAACCCGGTAGTAGCGGGCGCGGCAATGGCGCTGTCTTCCATTACCGTCGTCAGCAATGCCAACCGGCTATTGCGCTTTAAACCGAAAGCGTAAAAAGTCTATACCCAAAATAATTCGAGTTGCTTAAAGGCGGCAAGGGAGTGAGTCCCCAGGAGCATAGATAACTATGTGACTGGGGTGAGCGACAAATCTGCTGGGAGCAGATTTGAACGTCGCGTGCGACGGCCCGTCAGGGTGAGGCCCATGGATGGGCCGAGTAATCCGTAGCCAACACATAAGCAACTTGAAGTATGAAGGGTATATATCAGGCAGCATTAGCTGCCTGATATATTATTAAGCCATCAGTAATTTACCGTATCAATATATAAAAATTTAACCGCACATCCTATAGAAAAATAAAAAACAACATTTTATAATATTTTTTTGAATCATAAGGATGTGTTATTTATGTTTAGAAAAGCAGTTGCGCTTCTTTTCCTGCTTTCTCCCGCAGTTAGTTATGCAGGATTATTTGATTCCAGTCCAGAGTTAAAATGCGGCAACGATAATGCAGTCACGGCGGCAAAAGAGTGGATTTACAATGAAGCATTAGGTCGTTTACAGCAAAGCTATATTAAAGCGCCCTCCACGCTTTTCTTCGATATCCCCCAGACTCAGTACGAGCAGCAACTCCGGGCTATTCCTATTCAATTCAGTGATGTAATAACGCAGAACCCTCAACCAGAAAATGCCAACCTACGAACTTGCTCGGCTACCGTCACCATAGGTATTCCTCAGCCATTTTTTAAATTAATGAAAGACTTACCAGATACTCTATCCTATATTTCACAAGAAAACAGCCAGGTAATAAATAATACGATGACCTGGAAAGAGGTTAACTACAATATCCAGCTTGCTGACAACAACAAAGATATTGTCGTCACCCCTGTGAAAAAAATTTATAAATTGACGTGGTCTATTTATGTAATGGCAAGAATGACGGTATCTGGTGATAAACTCATAAAGAAAAAAAATAGCTCACTGATTGAAATCGCAGCAAAGAAATTTGAGAGTAGAGATCGCGAGCTTAATCAGGTCTGGAATTCACTACCCGCCTCTGCCCGAACGGCATTAAAACAAGAGCAGCGAGTCTGGGTGACAAAAAAAGAGCAGCAGTGCGGCAAACTTAGCGATGCAAAATCCGAGGCCATACCTGCTGAAAAGCGCATCAGTATTTATAAATGCCAGCTTGAAATGACCATCGCCAGAACGGCCTATCTCGACGGCAGCGAATAACCCGACCGATCGTTGACGTCCCGTCAGGGCGCATTGCGCCCTTTTCTCCAACGCGCTAGCATGAGCTTTTTCAAAGGGAGCGCGTATGGAGCTATTAAATCAACTTAAACGTTTATGGCGCGCGCTGCGTGGTACCCCAAATAGTTGGCCTGCTATCGATCTCTCCCTGCCCGGCGGTCGTCATCTGCATCTGGTTGGCAGTATTCATATGGGGACGCGCGATATGGCTCCTCTTCCAGCAAAGCTGGTGAAAAAGCTACGCCAGGCCGACGCGCTGGTCGTTGAAGCGGATATTTCCGGTAACGAAACGCCATTCAGCAATCTCCCCAAATGTCCGCCGTTGGTCGAACGTCTCAGCGCCGGGCAGCTAAGCGCACTGGAAAAACGGGTCAGCGAGTTGGGTATGCCGCTGATCCATTTTGATAATCAACCTTTATGGCAGATAGCTATGGTGCTACAGGCCACGCAGGCGCAACGGCTGGGATTGCGTCCGGACTATGGCATTGATTATCAGCTATTACAGGCTGCCCGCGAAATGTCGCTGCCGGTGCAAGAGCTGGAAGGGGCGAAACACCAGCTCGAACTACTCTGCGATCTGCCCGATGGCGGGATGGCGCTGCTCGACGACACGCTGACGCACTGGCACACCAACGCACGGCTTTTGCAGGTGATGATCGGCTGGTGGCTTGAACAGCCGCCGACCAGCGTCGGCGCTTCGCTCCCCAGAACGTTTAGCCAACCGCTGTATGATGTACTGATGGTAAAACGCAATGAAGCCTGGCGCGACGCGCTGCTGGCACTGCCGCCGGGACGCTACGTGGTAGCCGTAGGGGCGCTACATCTGTACGGCGAAGGCAACCTACCGCAAATATTGAAATAAAAAAATGGCCAATATCGCTATTGGCCCGTCAAAGAGGAATTTCATCGTTATTATTATCCCGACGCTTTCGCTTCGGATCTTCAGATTGTCGCTCAAAGTTGCCGCAACTGCCAAGACCTAATGCACAAGATTATACTATTTTTTAGTCCGCTTTCGGGCGTATGCTGATGGCAAATCACGTCTGTAGTAAGAAGGAACGTTATGACACCCGCAGTTAAGTTACTCGAAAAAAACAAGATTCCGTTTAACATTCACACCTACGATCACGATCCGAATGAAACTAACTTTGGCGATGAAGTGGTGCGTAAGCTCGGGCTAAACGCCGATCAGGTGTATAAAACGCTTTTGGTTGCCGTGAATGGTGATATGAAGCAACTGGCCGTCGCCGTGACGCCTGTAGCCGGACAGCTGGATTTGAAAAAAGTCGCCAAAGCTCTGGGCGCGAAAAAGGTCGATATGGCCGACCCGATGGTGGCGCAACGCACCACGGGATATCTGGTCGGCGGGATCAGTCCGCTGGGACAGAAGAAACGGCTGCCTACGCTGATTGACGCGCCTGCCCGCACGTTTGCCACTATTTATGTTTCCGGTGGTAAACGCGGGCTGGATATTGAACTGGCGGCTGACGATTTGGCCGCCATACTGGGTGCTAAATTCGCTGATATCGCGCGTCGGGATTAAGCCTGCGTAAAATACATTGCCGGATAGCGGCGCAAACGCCTTATCCGGCCTACAGCAGACATAATCCGTAGGCCTTAAGGCTGCGCGCCATCAGGCAGTGATGGCTATCCGTACCGCTACAACCAGCTCACCTCGCCTTTTGGCGTAAACGCCGCCGCATCCAGCGGTGAATTTTGCTGAATAAACTCTTTCAGCACTTCCGCATCAATAAACCCAGTATTCACGTATCCCGGTTTGTTATCGATGCGCGGATAACCATCGCCGCCCGTGGCGTTGAAACTCAGCGTCGCCATGCGATAGGTTTTAGCCGGATCAACAGGCTCGCCTTTGATTTTCAGATCGGTGAGCTTGCCCTCTTTGGCGACAAAGCTCACATTGGCGAACTGTGGATAGGCGCCGGAGTCCGGTTTCATCTGTGCTACGGCGGTGAGATAATCAACCACCTCTTTGCCGCTCATATCGGCATACACCACAATGTTGCCGAACGGCTGTACCTTGAGCACGCTTTTATAGGTAATATCTCCCGCCTCAATCGAGTCGCGAATACCGCCGCCGCTCATCACGCCAAAATCGGCGCCGGTGCGCGCGATCTGCGCAGCCAGAATCACCCGTCCCATATTGGTCTGGACAAATCTGACCTTACTGCGATCGCCTTCAAGAAGGCCATTCACGCTACCAATTTTCACCTCCAGTTGCGCTTTACCTTTATTCTGGAACGGCGTTAATAACGAGAGCATTTGCGGATTTTCGGCGATTTCCGGCGTGTAAAGTACACGCTCGCTTTTCCCGTTATCCCAGGTCACTTTTTTCTTGAGATTTACCGGAATAAGCTGGTAGTTAACCATTTTCATCTCGCCGTTACGGAATTCGAAATCCGCGCGGCCCACATATTTACCCCACTCATGCGCCTGCACGATCCAGATACCATTTTGCTTATCCGGCGCGCAGGGCGTTCCCGGTACGTAATTCACCTGTTTTTTATTTTCCGACGCCATGCATACCGGGTCTTGTGAGTGACCGCCCACAATCATCGCCAACGAACCGGCAGGCAGGCTACGCGCCATCTCAACGTCGCCCGGCGCGTTCGAACCGTGATCGCCGTTGTCATAATGTCCCATATGCGTGGTCGCGATAATCACGTCCGGTTTTTCATTCATATTAAGTTCCTGAATCACCACCTTTGCTTCTTCAGCAGGTTTACGAAACTCAATATCGGTGAAATATTCCGGGTTGCCTATTTTCGCCGTGTCATCGGTGGTTAAGCCGATTACCGCGATTTTTATATCCTGGCGTGTAAAAATAGCCCACGGCTTAAACAGACGCTCGCCGGTACTTTTTTGATAAATATTGGCGGAAAGAAAGGGAAACTTCGCCCACTTTTCCTGCTGGCGCAATACGGTGAGCGGATTATCAAATTCATGATTACCGACGGCCATAGCGTCGTAGCCAATCAGATTCATCCCGCGGAAATCGGGCTCCGCATCCTGGAGATCGGATTCCGGCACTCCGGTATTAATGTCGCCGCCGGATAACAACAGGACGCTTCCCCCCTCTTGCGCCACCTCTTTACGGATACTGTCCACCAACGTTTTTTGCGCCGCCAGACCATATTCGCCATATTCGCTGCGCCAGAAGTGACCGTGGTGATCGTTGGTATGCAGGATAGTAATTTTATAGGTTTTATCTTTTTCGTAAGCCTGTGCAGGCTGAGTCGTCAGCGCGAACGCCGCCAGTAACGCCAGCGCCACACCCCGTTTCAAAAATTTCATCTTTCTCTCCCTGACTCAATATCAACCGCAGAAATTACCTTTCCTTGCAATAATAGACAAATATGTTTTCAGAATTGAGACTTCCTTCAAACACATTTCACAGGTATGTTAGGCAAGTAATAATTACACATCCTACTATCTCCAACATCGCATAAAATTTAAGTGACTTTCTATGGCCATGAGTGAACCAACCCAGCCGTTAGCCGGCGCGCCCGCAGCGGCCGCTAAAGCACGTACTTCGTTTGGTATTTTGGGCGCGATCAGTCTTTCCCATCTGCTGAACGATATGATTCAGTCGCTAATCTTAGCCATTTATCCCCTGTTGCAGGCGGAGTTCTCACTGACTTTCGTCCAGATAGGTTTGATTACCTTGACGTTCCAGCTCGCCTCATCGCTACTGCAACCGGTCGTCGGCTACTGGACGGATAAATATCCCATGCCGTGGTCGCTGCCTGTCGGCATGTGTTTTACCCTGAGCGGGCTGGTACTGCTGGCAATGGCGGGAAGTTTTGGCGGCGTATTGCTCGCTGCGGCGCTGGTGGGTACCGGCTCGTCCGTTTTTCACCCGGAATCGTCCCGCGTGGCGCGCATGGCCTCCGGCGGACGTCATGGTCTGGCGCAGTCTATCTTCCAGGTCGGCGGTAACTTCGGCAGTTCGTTGGGCCCGCTGCTGGCCGCCGTGATTATCGCGCCCTATGGCAAAGGGAATGTCGCCTGGTTTGTGCTGGCCGCGCTGCTGGCGATCGTGGTGCTGGCGCAGATCAGCCGCTGGTATGCAGCCCAGCACCGGATAGCGAAAGGCAAGCCAAAAGCGATAATCGCTAACCCGCTGCCGCGCAATAAAGTCGTGCTGGCGGTCAGCGTATTATTGCTACTCATTTTCTCGAAATATTTCTATATGGCGAGCATCAGTAGCTATTACACCTTTTATCTGATGCAAAAATTCGGATTATCAATACAAAACGCGCAGCTCCATCTGTTTGCCTTCCTGTTTGCGGTGGCTGCAGGGACGGTAATCGGCGGGCCGGTGGGCGATAAAATCGGCAGGAAATATGTGATTTGGGGCTCTATTCTCGGCGTCGCGCCGTTTACCCTTGTTTTACCCTACGCCACACTGTACTGGACGGGGATTTTAACGGTGATTATCGGCTTTATTCTCGCGTCGGCGTTTTCCGCCATTCTGGTGTATGCCCAGGAGCTGCTGCCAGGACGCATCGGTATGGTTTCCGGCCTGTTTTTCGGGTTTGCCTTCGGGATGGGAGGCTTGGGCGCAGCGGTGCTGGGGCTGATTGCCGACCATACCAGTATCTACTTAGTTTATAAAATCTGTGCTTTCCTGCCGCTTCTGGGGATACTGACCATATTCTTACCTGATAATCGACATAAAGCGTGATTTTATGGCGGTTAAAGGTACGCTTTAACCGCCTGTACATCCCGATGCCATCATGCTTTGCCCATCCCATACTTATCACTTTTCCGTTCCGTGCTCTTTTTACCGTCAGATTGTATTTTTTTATAAAACACAACCATTTTTTATAAACATCCTGATTGAAATTGTCATAAACTATTACCCGGAGTTTTGGAGTCCAGCAACCAAAGGAGACGGAATGCATCACGCTACCCCGCTTATCACCACCATTGTCGGCGGCCTTGTGCTCGCTTTTATTCTCGGCATGATTGCCAACAAATTGCGTATTTCTCCACTGGTGGGATATCTGTTAGCGGGCGTTCTGGCGGGACCTTTTACCCCGGGTTTTGTTGCGGATACCAAACTGGCGCCGGAGCTGGCGGAGCTCGGCGTGATTCTATTGATGTTCGGCGTCGGGCTGCATTTTTCGCTGAAGGATTTGATGGCGGTAAAGTCTATCGCCATTCCCGGCGCTGTCGCTCAGATAGCGGTGGCGACGCTGCTGGGTATGGCGCTTTCCGCCGTGCTGGGATGGTCATTAATGACCGGCATCGTTTTTGGGCTCTGTCTGTCTACCGCCAGTACCGTCGTCCTGCTGCGCGCGCTTGAGGAGCGACAACTCCTTGATAGCCAGCGCGGGCAAATCGCCATCGGCTGGCTGATTGTCGAAGATCTGGTGATGGTGCTGACGCTGGTCTTGCTGCCCGCCGTTGCCGGCATGGTGGAAAAAGGCGATGTCGGCATAGCCTCGCTGGCAGTCGATATGGGGATAACCATTGGTAAAGTGGTGGCGTTTATCGCCATCATGATGCTGGTCGGACGCCGCCTGGTGCCGTGGATTATGGCCCGCAGCGCCGCCACCGGCTCGCGCGAATTATTTACCCTTTCCGTACTGGCGCTGGCGTTAGGCATTGCGTTTGGCGCGGTAGAACTGTTTGACGTCTCTTTTGCGCTGGGCGCGTTCTTCGCTGGAATGGTACTTAATGAGTCGGAACTGAGTCACCGGGCGGCGCACGATACGTTGCCGCTGCGCGACGCCTTTGCCGTCCTGTTTTTTGTTTCCGTCGGCATGTTGTTCGATCCGTTAGTCTTGATTCAACAGCCGCTGGCGGTGTTGGCGACGCTTGCCATTATCGTCTTTGGTAAATCGATCGCTGCGTTTTTCCTGGTGCGTATGTTCGGCCACTCGCCGCGAACCGCGCTGACCATTGCCGCCAGCCTGGCGCAAATCGGCGAGTTCGCCTTTATTCTCGCCGGACTCGGCATGGCGCTCAACCTGCTGCCGCAAGCGGGACAGAACCTGGTGCTGGCAGGCGCTATTTTGTCGATTATGCTTAATCCCGTACTGTTTACCCTGCTGGAGAAGTATCTGGCGAAAACCGAAACGCTGGAAGAGCAAACTCTGGAAGAGGCTATCGAAGAAGAGAAGCAAATTCCTGTGGATATCTGTAATCATGCCCTGCTGGTGGGTTTTGGCCGCGTAGGCAGTCTGCTGGGAGAAAAATTACTGGCGGCGGGGATTCCGCTGGTGGTTATCGAAACGTCCCGTACCCGCGTGGATGAGCTGCGCGAACGCGGGATTCGCGCCGTGCTGGGCAACGCCGCTAACGAAGAAATCATGAATCTGGCGCATCTGGACTGCGCCCGCTGGCTGTTATTGACCATCCCCAACGGTTACGAAGCCGGTGAGATTGTCGCCTCAGCGCGGGAAAAAAGTCCTGATATCGAGATAATCGCCCGCGCGCACTATGATGATGAAGTGAAATATATTACCGAGCGGGGAGCCAATCAGGTAGTGATGGGCGAGCGAGAAATTGCCCGGGCGATGTTGGAACTGCTTGAAACGCCGCCCGCAGGTGAAGTCGTCGCCAGTTAAGGGTTTTCCGGACGGCCCGATGCGCGCAGCGCCATCGGGCAAGCCAGATTAGCGATCCCAGTACGACTCTTCCAGGCTGTCCTCACGCTCCGGCAGCCCGCGTGTCAGACGCGGAGAATGCTGGTTCAGTACCTGATAACTGACACGGTTAGCATATTTACACACCTGCGCCAGCGACGAATAGGTCAGCCAGGTGAATTTGTGCTTACTGGAGTTCGGTACGTTGCTACGATGGTAACTGTTCGCCGTAATATCGTGCAGCAGCGCCGCCAGCGCGCCATCGCCCGCGCCGTTGGTGTTCATGATTTTTTCCGGCCCGCCCATATACGGCGCAATATGCGAATAAACGCGCAGCGGATTAATACAATCTTTATGGCGCATTGCCCGGCTAAATTCATACTGGTTAAATTCAGCAATAGCCCCCGGCAGCAGCGGATGCTGGGTTTTACGTTTTGCTTCCTCTTCGGTGAAGCCTGCCATATATAACCCTATCGGCCCGGCGGTGCATAACACCAGATCGACCCAGTCCAGCGCCTTATCCGCCGCCAGCAGCGGGTCGTTTTCGCCGGTCAGCGCTTCCGCTTCTTCTTCATTCATTGCCAGAATCGAGACATTCTCTTTGAGAAACGCCTGCCACCACTGCGGATTATCGGCGATCACAAATTTGGTGCCCAGCGTCATGACAACCGGCACGTTATGCTTTTTCGCGTATTCGATCGCTTTCATCGTCGCGTCAGGCATCGGTTCGCCAGGCTTACAGCGCACCAGATATGAGGTCAACACCAGCGCAGAAGCGCCAGCGATCACCGCTTCCGGAATACTTTCCGCCCGTAGCTGATTCATATGGCCGGGGCTGATAGCGAAGGTACGCTCGCCGGATTCGCCAATCAGCGTGAAACAGCGGCCAATCGGGCCATCTACCGCTTGCAGATAATTCAGGTCGGTACGGCTGGAAGTATTACACAGGTAGCGATAAGCGTAGCTGCCAATCTCAATGTTGCTGCACATCACGCCCAGTAACACCGAACGGTCATCCGCCAGTACCGAGTAATTGTGCATCGTATTGCCTATGGTGCCGCCAGCAAACTGATGGGTGATCAGATTTTCCCGCGTCAGTTCCTGATACAGCTTCTCCGCCACCTCGTCTTCTATCACCAGAGAATGCCCGGCGCTTAATCCATAGCGTGTAATAAAATCGTCATCCACTTTCGCCTCAATATCCACCAACGTCTGGTCGATACCGACGACCCAGGAGGCGTTGGTTTCCTGTTCTGGCTGAATTTGTTGCAACAACGGGTCACGCGCATTGACGGGAAAATAGTGTTTGGATTTACGTTTACCGGGAAATTTCATGATTGTGCTTACGGATGAATAACGGAGCGCTGCATGGTAGCACATTCCCCCCGCTGCGCGCGACGGACGATGGCGTTTCAATATCGGACGACGAGATCGCAGTTTCTCCAGCCGCGTTTTTTACAATGGTTCACTTTCACAAGGAGCGTTTTATGAAGCCGGAAAATAAAATTCCCGTACTCACCCGACTGTCTGACGAAATGACAGCCGTCGTAAACTTCCAGCAACCAGGCCTTCCCCCCTGGCCTGCCGATGGCGATATTGAGACCCAGCGTCAGTATTATCTTCTTGAGCGCCGTTTCTGGAATGCCGACGCGCCGTCCATGACCACCCGCACCTGCGCCGTCCCTACGCCTTATGGCGATGTAACAACCCGGCTCTACTCGCCGCAGCCGACCAGTCAGGCCACCTTATACTATCTGCACGGCGGCGGATTTATCCTCGGTAATCTGGATACGCATGACCGGATAATGCGTCTGCTGGCGCGTTATACCGGCTGCACCGTGATCGGTATTGATTATTCGCTGTCGCCGCAAGCGCGTTATCCGCAGGCCATTGAAGAAACCGTCGCGGTATGCAGCTACTTCTCTCAACATGCCGATGAATACTCGCTCAACGTGGAGAAAATCGGTTTCGCCGGAGATTCCGCAGGCGCCATGCTGGCGCTTGCCAGCGCGCTCTGGCTACGTGATAAGCACATTCGCTGCGGTAACGTTATCGCGATTCTGTTGTGGTATGGGCTGTATGGGTTGCAGGATTCGGTAAGCCGCCGTCTGTTCGGCGGCGCGTGGGACGGCCTGACGCGTGAAGATCTGGACATGTACGAAAAGGCCTATCTGCGTAACGATGAAGATCGGGAATCGCCCTGGTATTGTCTGTTTAATAACGATCTCACGCGCGATGTGCCGCCCTGCTTTATTGCCAGCGCGGAGTTTGATCCGCTCATTGATGACAGCCGCTTGCTGCACCAGACATTACAGGCGCACCAGCAGCCCTGCGAATACAAAATGTATCCCGGCACGCTGCACGCCTTTCTGCACTATTCGCGAATGATGACAATCGCCGACGATGCCTTGCAGGACGGCGCACGCTTCTTTATGGCGAGGATGAAGACGCCGCGTTAACGGTACGGCGCCGTGAGTTTCAGCATCATATCAATATGTTCCGGCGTCGCGTTCAGCGCCGGAATGTACGCATATTTTTTACCGCCCGCTTCAAGGAAAATCTCGCGGTTCTGTTCCGCTATCTCTTCCAGCGTCTCCAGACAATCCGCGGCAAATCCCGGACACATAACCTGAATATGGCCAGTCCCCTTTTCACCCAACATTTTTAGCGTTTCATCGGTGTACGGCGTCAGCCACGGTTCACGGCCAAAGCGCGACTGGAACGTCATCATTACCTTTTCCGGCGGCAGCCCCAATGCGGAAACCAGTTCGCGCGTGGTATCGCGACAGCGCTGCGGGTAGTCATCGCCTTCATCCGCATAACGTTGTGGAATGCCGTGATAAGAGAGCAGAAGCACATCCGGCTCGCCGTGTCTGGCGAACGACTCACGCGCGCTTTTCGCCAGCGCATCGATATAAGCGCCGTCATCCGCGTAATCGCGAATAAATGAGATACCGGGAATACGACGTTTACGCGCCAGTATCCGCCCCAGTTCGTCCCAGACTGCGCCCACCGTTGAGCAAGAGTATTGCGGGTACAACGGCAGCACGACGATATGGTCGACGTCGCTTGCTAACAGTTCATCGACAGCGCTTTCCAGCGAGGGCGAGCCGTAGCTCATCCCCAGCGCGACGGGCGTGTCTGGCAACCGCGCGGCCAGCACCTGTTGCTGTTCGCGGCTATATACCATGAGCGGCGAACCGCCATCCATCCAGATAGATTGATAGAGTTTCGCGACGCGCGGCGAACGCAGCGGTAAAATAACGCCACGCAGCAGCGGCCACCACAGCAGACGAGGAGTATCCACCACGCGTCTGTCGCTTAAAAATTGTTTCAGGTAGCGCTTTACCGCTTCAGGAGTTGGGGCATCTGGCGTGCCAAGGTTAGCCAGCAGGATACCGGTTTTCGTCTGACGCATTGCCGCCTCTTATCTATTCAAATTGTTGATAATTGTAGCGGAAAAGCGATAAAGAAGAACTAATTGCTGCGAGAGGTAAGACGAGAATTTGCCGAATGGCGCTAACGATGCCAGTAGGCCGGATAAGGCGTTCAGGCCGCCATCCGGCACCGATTGCCTGATGGCGCTACGCTTATCAGGCCTGCGGGATAATGGCAGGCCTGATAAGCGGTTCACTACGCGAAAAAATTAACCGAGGATTTTTTCCAGCGCTGCGCGCACGTCGGCAACGGCCTGCGTACCGTCAACTTTAGCGTATTTGGTGTTGCCCGCTTCCGCTTCTTTCTGGTAGTAGCCAATCAGCGGCGCGGTCATCTGATGATATTCCACCAGACGTTTGCGAACGGTCTCTTCCTGATCGTCTTTACGGGTGGTCAGATCTTCGCCGGTGACGTCATCTTTGCCTTCCACTTTCGGCGGATTAAACTTTACGTGGTAAACGCGGCCAGAGGCGGCGTGTACGCGACGGCCCACAATACGGTCAACGATCAGTTCGTCCGGTACGTCGAATTCCAGCACGTAATCCACGACAATACCCGCTTCTTTCATCGCGTCAGCCTGCGGGATCGTGCGCGGGAAACCGTCCAGCAGAAAACCGTTACGGCAGTCTTCCTGGGCGATACGCTCTTTAACCAGCGCAATCACCAGTTCATCGGTCACCAGTTTACCGGCGTCCATGATATCTTTCGCCTGTTTGCCCAACTCGGAGCCTGATTTCACTGCGGCGCGCAGCATATCGCCAGTGGAGATTTGCGGAATACCATATTTCTCCATGATGAACTGAGCCTGAGTTCCTTTACCCGCGCCCGGAGCGCCAAGCAGAATAATACGCATTACGAAAATCCCCTCAAAGGTTGTCGATATTTTTTAAAAAGCGCTAAACGATACCACCATCACGCATTTCGCTCAAGGAAGCCGCCTGATGCTGAAACGGTTAACGAAGAGAAATCGAGAAAAGAGAAGGTATTATAAAAAATGCCGGATGGCGCTGGCGCTTATCCGGCCTACAAACAGTACCCGCCCGTAGGCCGGATAAGACGCTTCGCGTCGCCATCCGGC